>NZ_JAVJZI010000241.1:0-198012 GCF_040223135.1 Coleofasciculus sp. G3-WIS-01 | reverse complement strand
GTTGTCTGGAAGTTTAGCTGTGAAAGTAGATGCTCATTACACCTCTCAGGCTTGTCCGCATTGCGGTCACACATCTAAAGAAAATAGACCTAACAAGGGTCTAACTTTTGTGTGTCAGCAGTGTGGATATACTCTCCATGCCGATCTAGTTGGTGCTAGGAATGTTGCACTTAGAGTGTTGCTCTCTCGCCAAGAGTGGGAGAGTACGGGGCGTCTTTCAGCCGTCCCTGATGCGTCGTCGGACGAAGCCAAAGGCGAGCGCCTCTCCAGGTACTCGCCGTTGAGGTGGACGATAGATGCAATCCCCAACTGAGCGCGAAGCGGAACCGTTAGGTGAAGCGGAGTAAGTTGGGGTAGTTGAAGAAATGTTGCTGACGTTGAGAAAAGATAATGGAACCCAAGGTCGAAATCTATACTTGGAGCCGCTGCCCTTTCTGTATAAGGGCTAAAGCACTGCTCAAGGAAAAGGGTGTTAACTTTGACGAATATTGTATCGATGGCGATGAACGAGCACGAGAGCAGATGGCACAACGGGCAAATGGACGCCGTTCTCTGCCACAAATTTTTATCAATGACCAGCATATTGGTGGTTGCGACGACCTTTATGGGTTAGAAATGCAAGGTGAACTAGATACCTTACTGCAAAATGGAGCAGGGGCGAGTCATTGATTGATAGGGGAGAGGGGAAGAAGTGTTCCAGATGTAGCATGCTACGTCTGGAACACTCAGGGTAGGTTTGGAATAAAAGTGATCATCACCAGAAAGACGAAAGTGGCTAAACCCGCCCCTATAAACCATGCCATACGCGAAGCGAAGGGTCAAAACTCTCGCACTTCCCCAATCACCAAGATGTTACGATTAGCCGCAACTTAACAACTGAGGTAGGATTCCCCGCGTGAAATTTGCGTTTATCATTGACCCGCTCTCAAAGCTCAATCCCAGTCATGATACGAGTGTGGCACTCATGGAAGCTGCCCAAGCCTTGGGTCATGAAGTTTGGGTTACTCAGGCTCAAAAGCTAACGGTTGTCAATAATCAAGCTTGGGCAAATCTAGAGAAGGTGCAGCTAACCCCAGCCGAACTCGTTGAGGGGCGTTGGGTAGTCAGCGAACGCTGGTACGCAATCTCGGATACTGTCTCCTTTGCTTTAGAGGAGATGGATGCCGTTTTTATGCGGACTGACCCCCCGGTAACCATTCCCTACCTCTATGCGACGTACATTCTTGACTACATCAACCCCAAAAAGACTCAGCTCATCAATACACCGACGGGTTTGCGACGGGCAAACGAGAAAATGTACGCCCTGCAGTTTAAAGAGGTGATTCCTGAAACCATTGTTAGCCAGGATAAGTTGACCATCCAGAAATTCGTCGCCAAAAAAGGAGCAGCCGTGCTTAAACCCTTAGGTGGTAAAGCAGGGGAAGGGATTCTGTTTCTAGAAGCAGGCGATCGCAACTTTAATTCCCTAGTCGAAATTAGCACCAAATGGGGGCATGAACCCGTCATGGTGCAAACCTATCTTCCGGCTGCCAAAGAGGGAGATAAGCGGATCATCCTCCTCAATGGTGACCCGATTGGGGCAGTCAATCGCATTCCCACGGGTAGCGAATTTCGCGGCAACATGGCGGTTGGGGGTCGAGTGGCGGCGACAGAAATTACACCCCAAGAGCAAAAAATTTGCGCTTTACTCAAGCCAAAGTTACAACAAGATGGCTTGTATTTTGTAGGGATTGATGTGATTGGTGGCTATCTCACCGAGGTCAACGTTACCAGTCCCACAGGTATCCGCGAGATTGACCAACTTAATGGCACTTGCTTAGGTAAAGACGTGATTGCCTGGGTTGAGAAAACAAAACTAACTCATGAATGATGAGGTATAAGCTATGCCTCGAAATTGCCTCTCGCCTGTTCCCTGTTACCTGTGTCCTGTCTAATGACCAATGACGAATGACGAATAACAAATGACAAATCAAATTGGAGTTGCTGTAATCGGGACTGGATTTGGACAGAAAATTCATATCCCAGGTTTTCAAATTTACCCCCGCACAAAGGTGGTAGCGGTTTATAATCCTAACCTGGATAAAGCCAGGGCGGTGGCTGAATCTCACAACATTCCCCAAGCGTGCTCACGCCTAGAGGATATACTGGCGATGCCAGAGGTTCAAGCCGTGAGCATTTCTACCCCACCCTTTCTCCACTACCAAATGGCGCAGCAGGTGTTGCAAGCTAGAAAACATCTGTTATTGGAAAAACCAATGACCCTCTGTGCCACCGAGACGCGAGATCTCTATCACCTTGCCAATAAGCAAGGGGTTGTGGCGATGCCAGATTTTGAATTTCGCTTTGTTCCAGCATGGCAACTCTTGGCAGAATACTTAGAATCTGGCTATGTTGGTCAAAAGCGTCTGATTAAAATTGACTGGTTAGTCTCCAGTCGAGCCGACGCGCAGCGGGTTTGGAACTGGTACGCCCAAAAAGAGAAGGGCGGAGGTGCATTAGGCGCTGTGGGTTCTCACGCTTTTGATTACATTAATTGGCTTTTTGGATCGGTGCGTCGGTTGTGCGCCTTCAGGAGTACGGCAATTCCAGAACGCCCTGATCCGAGTGAAGGGGGGAAACTGAAACCTGTGGACGCCGATGACACTTGTCTGCTGATGCTGGAATTAGCCGATGGTACACCCTGCCAACTTTGCCTCAGTTCTGTTACCTATAATGGACGGGGGCATTTTGTCGAAGTCTATGGCGATCGCGGGACGTTGATTTTGGGCAGTTCTAATCAAAACGATTATGTCCATGGATTTCATCTTTGGGCAGCACCGGCTGGTGAATCGCTGACACAAGTGGACATTCCCAAACGACTAGCATTTCCCCAAGTTTACCCTGATGGACGTTTAGCGCCCTTCATTCGGGTTGTGGATCAGTGGGTACAAAGCATTGATACAGGTGAATCCATGATTCCTTCGCTGCGAGAAGGAGTCTATTCGCAATTATTAATGGATTTAACCCATCAATCTGATCAACATAGAAATTGGGTAGATGTACCTAGTTTATCCAGTTTTTTAGCCTAATCCAAAAAGGCAAAGATCTCAAGTGAGTAATATTTTTATTTCGGCATCAAATTTTTGGGGATAATTTGATGGCTTGAGAGAATAATTGAGGCGTTTTAATTTAATTGATTAAAAGAATAATTGGTGGTGACCAGTTGTTTAAAGTATGAGTAAAGACAACCGTGAAACTCTGTGAATATTCCATGAATACAAAACATTACAAGCCATCTGAAAGCATACCCCTCCATGGGTATTTATATGAAAGCTTTATGGAATAAGCCTTTAATAGATTGAGTTGCTTGGGGATATCTATAGTCATAGAATTAAGGGTTTAGGAACCCAAACAACCTTAAAGTAGTCTAATAGTGCTAAGGTAAGAATGAAATGCCTTAATTTCCGTGCCTGTTGAGGTTGAAGAAAAATTCACCTATGTCACAGCCTACTATGAATGCGTGTTCCCAAATTCAATGCCCTTTTTTCGATGCTAAGTCTTCTGAGGGCGGATGCATGCGATACAGTCATCCTACTCAATGTCATTTAACCTCGATGTTTGAGTTTGACTCAGATGGTAAGTGGTTATTTACTTCCGCCGAAAGTGAATTCCAGGACATCCAAACTCTCAATAATCGTTTTATCAACAAAGACAAAGCTAGTCGAAAACAACTCCAGCAGTTAAGAAATAAGTCACCGAGAAGTTTAGATTTACCAATTCCTCAGGCAATACCTCATCCCAGAACAGAAACACAGTTACAACTGGAAGGGTAAGTTATTTTTGAGCATTCATTGGTTGATGGTTGGTTAGAGCTGTTTTGGTCTCTCAACAGCTTAACTCTAGTCTTGCTTTGGGTGAAAAAATGAGTTTTTATTCTCAGGTTATTCTCACGTCAGGTATGGGAGAGCGATGTCTTCCTCTATACACTTAAAGCAGGAACACAAAAAACGGTGCTCCTGCTTTCCCTACTAAGATAGTTAGCCGACTTATTGACGGATTAGGCGCGTGAGTTAGCGCCTGAGAAATTTGGACGGAATTAGTACAGTTCTTCTTCTTGGTGAGTGATGATGGTGCAGTCAGATTTAGGATAAGCTACACAGGTCAAAATATATCCAGCTTCAATCTGATCGTCATCTAAGAAAGACTGGTCAGACTGATCGATTTCGCCACTAGCGAGTTTACCAGCACAGGTAGAACAGGCACCAGCACGGCAAGAATAGGGCAAATCAATACCCTGCTCTTCTGCCACATCGAGAATGTACTCGTCATCGGGTACTTCTATGGTACTATTCAAGCCTTCAGTTTCGTTCTTTAAGGTGACCTTGTAAGTTGTCATTTGTGTTCCTCTCTCTTAGTTTGAAACAGCAGAATCAATTGTGCTGTAGTATACTGACCCCACTAGCACACGCCGATTGGCGACTTTTCTGCGTTACTTCTGATACTACGAAAAAAAGTTAACAAGATTAAACGGGATTAGGAATGAAAGTGTTAATTGAATATTAAATTAGTTATTCTTATAGGTAAACTAACTGATTAATTTGCCGATATGTGCTGCTGATAGCCCCAGTCAATAGCGGTGTTGACAAAGGTTTGCCCGGTTTCCTATTGCAGCTATGGACAGATTCAATCCTTGATTAATCAGTATTAGTTATATTTATAATTAAGTTCGATGATTTGTACTTAGACATGAACGACCCCGCCTACTGTAAGGACTTTGCTGGCGAATGTTACTGGCATAGCGCCAAAGCCAATAAAATCCTTAGCGGCTCTAACGTAGTTCGGTCATCCTAGGGCAGAATGTTAAATTCGCCAGCAGTATCCTGTGAGGGCGGGGAAGGTAGAAGCCCACAGGGAATCTCTGATTCCCTGTGGGAGGATGTCACTCCACCCAATTTTTGGCACGCTCAACGGCTTTTTGCCAACAGATAAAATTATCCTGAGCGGCTTTTTTGCCATCTCCCGGCTCAAAAGTCCGTTCGATGGGGGTTTGGGCAACTAACTTATGGTAATCATCCCAGAAACCAACGGTTAACCCTGCACCAAATGCCGCACCTTGCGCCGTAGCATCGAGAACGGCGGGACGTTCCAGGGGAATGTTGAGGACATCGGCTTGAAACTGCATTAAGAAGTCATTCTGAGACGCACCACCGTCTACTTTCAGGAGTTTGATCGGGGTGTCGCCGTCTTTGTTCATCGCATCGACGACTTCTCTGACTTGATAGGCGATGGATTCCAATACCGCCCTTACCATGTGTTCCCGCTTAACACCGCCTGTAATGCCAAGGAATGCACCTCTGGCACTCATATCCCAGTGGGGGGCACCCAAACCACTGAGAGCGGGAACAAAATAGATTCCATTTGTATCTTCGACTTGACGCGCTAGGGGTTCCGTTTCGGCAGCAGAATTAATCAGTTGTAGACCATCTCGCAGCCACTGAATACAAGCCCCTGTGGTAAACATCGCACCTTCTAGGGCATAAGCGACATCTGCGCCACTGCCATTTGCCGCGTTTGTCCAGGCGACAGTGGAGAGAAGTCGGTTGCCCGATCGCGTCAGTTCTGTGCCAGTATGGGAAATCAAGAAGCAGCCTGTACCATAAGTACATTTGAGCATACCTGGGCGATCGCAACCGTGGGCAAATAAGGCGGCTTGTTGGTCGCCAAAAATCGCCATAATCGGAATTTGTGCCCCTAACAAACTCGGTTCAGTCTTACCAAAGAGTCCCATACTGGGCTGAATTTGGGGCAAAATCTGAGGGGGAATGCCAAATAAATCTAGGAGGCTGTGATCCCAATCCTGATTGGCGAGATTCATCAGCATGGTGCGGCTGGCATTACTGTGATCGGTAGCGTGGACTTTGCCCCCGGTGAGATTCCAGAGAATCCAGGTATCAATAGTGCCAGCTAATACGTTATCGAAATTCGTATCCGGTTTTTCTTGGCGCACCCAGTTGAGCAGCCATTCTAACTTTGTTGCCGAGAAATAGGCATCCAGGACTAATCCGGTGCGTTCTTGAATATCGACATCATGACCTTGTTGGCTTAACTCCCGACATCGGTTAGCTGTGCGCCGATCCTGCCAGACGATCGCATTATACAACGGTTCACCTGTGGTCTTATCCCAGAGTAAACAAGTTTCGCGCTGTACGGTTAAACCAATCGCCGCAATCTCTGAGGCTGACACCCCCTTATCCTTTAAAACTTGCTCTATACAGGCGCGAGTATCCCGCCAAATTTCTTGGGGGTCATGTTCTAACCAACCGGGTTTGGGGTAGTGTTGGCTAAATTCCTGATAAACTTGTCCCGCGATCGCACCCTGTTTGTCAAATAGAATCGCTCGGTTTCCCGTGGTACCGAGGTCAAGGGCGAGGACGTATTTAGCGTTAGTAGTCATCACAATTTTAAAAGCTTACAGCTAAACCCCTAATAGGGTTGAGTACAGATTTACCAGGTTATGCGATCGCTCGGCTACTCTCTGTAGTCTTTCTTTGCGTTAACAGCGGAAATCACAGAGCAATTCAAGTCCTTGGATTGATTGACAAAATCTACAATCTGTACTACGGAGCCTTGGAGCCTTTCTTAAGTCCTGAGAATGCCTAACCCCGCTTCCCGTTCAATGTAATCGGCTAGATTAATAAAATCATCGCGGGGATAACAAATTCCGCCCACCAGTTTAAACGCTAACTCACTGCGAGCTTCTTCGGGATTTTCCAGTAAATGAATTCCCCAATAATACAGTTGATCACTAGAGCGAATACAAGCATATTTTGGATCAATACAATGAAACTTATTGTCGAAGGCTTTGACCTCATTATACGTATTCAAAAACGTATCTCTGAGCAACCGCAATCGTCTCTTAGACCCCGGATATTTAAAATTATTGACCAGCACAAATAAGTGAGCTTGTTGATTTAGTTCTCGGATTCCTTTTACCGTATCTTTAATCACTTGACCATGTTTGTTCAGTCCCAAGGGATTTAAGGTAGTCGGAATAATACAATAGTCAAATTGACTCACCAGCTCTTTGGGGTTACGTTCTAAGGCAGGTGAGCAATCACAAACAACTACTTTACAATCCCGTGCTGCATCTTCATGCCACTCACGCCAATCATAGACAGCAATATAGGTACTCGCCCCAACCCCTCTAGGGCGGGGAACATCCACCCCATCTCCTAATAGCTTTTGCAGGTTTTGTTCCGGGTCTAAATCGACGAGCGCTACATTAAATCCTTCCAAAGCAAACGCGCCAGCTAAATGAGCCGCTACTGTCGTTTTGCCAACGCCACCTTTACAGGTAAAAACCCCAACATAAATTTTACCCGATTTCGGCGGTTCTGGTGGCGGTAATTCATCCTCATTAACCCAGAGAATTTGGTTATCCGCCGTAATTCCACATTGAATTTTAGCATCTGAACCCCAGGAGCGAATTAAAGCATTCGCGGGCGCACCATAGCCTTTGGTGGTGATAAAAAAGCCACAGTTAAAGTTTTGACCTGCTTTCGATTCTAAAAACCCTAAAAATCTCAGGATTTGGGGTTTTTGGACATTACTAATCAACCATTTCAGATGAACCGCACCAACTTGACCCTCTTTGCTAACCACTAAATCATACTCCGGCGGCTTGGGGTCGGGAGTGGTGACTGTCCACCCCTCGTTTTGAAAAATAGTTGCTACATGTTGCTCAAACTGAGCAAAGTCTCTCATATAAGGCGGCTTTCGAGATGATGACATAACTACGATGAAGTAATAAGTAATAAGTAATAAGTCAAAAAGGGGATGCCAGAGAGGATAAACCGTTGTTTTTACTTACACACATTTTGCCCAATAAGTCAACCCTTTTTTAAAGCGACTCTCTGGACTATTGTAACTTTTATCACCAATTCGCCCCACTTTTCTGGCGATCGGGGAAGAGGTGATTGCGAAGACCCAACGCCCTGAAGAGTGGAACCTAGTTTGTCGGGGTGGGTTTCACTATTATCATTTGTTGTCACCCTGATGTTACTCGCGCCCGCCCCCATCTCCCTTGTCTCCCCCATCTGTGTGATCTGTGTGATCTCTAGTCTCTATAAAAAAGCGGTACTGTTTACAGTTTAAGCCCCTAGATGGATGCATTTGTTCTAAACGCCTCAACAGTGGATTCAATTTAATTCGCCAGAGGGATGTACGTTAATTAATTCTTCTGTAAATTGAGAAGTGGAATACATATTGATGATTTTCAAGGACTTATTTATGGATCAGACAAATCCTTCAGATCCCCAAGCCAAGACAAAAGAGCAAATTAAATCCGATACCTACGACAGAAACATCGTTCCGGCGGAAACAGCCGCCCGTAAAGAACGGGAAGGAGATAACTATAAGGCAAAAATTACGCAAGATAAGCAAAGCAATCCTGATAGTATCGACACCACTGAGGGTTATACAGTAGACAACGAAGGCTTGGTCAATAACTTTGCCATAGAACCCGAAATGTATGTCAACGAACCGGGCGACTTGCGTCAAAAAGAAGAACAAGAGACGGCTAAACGCCGCCAAGAACTTCAACAACTCGATGAAGAACGCCAAGGCGAGTTGACCATGGAAAAAGATGAGCGTGGTAGAGGACCAGGACTTATCTAAGATAGATAGGCAAAACTGATTACCTTTTGATAATTGAATACCAATTGGTACAGAAGAGGGCAGTCAACCCTCTTTTTTTATAGAATTTATCATAAGGATATTAAAAGACATCGTATTTATCAATGAATGTTTGGCAAGCGGATTTTTACCGGCGTCCCCTGCGAAATGAAACTGGACAAGTCTTGTGGGAATTATTGATTGGCGATACCACCGGCAACGTTATCTATCAATCATTCTGTCCTCAGCCAGAGGTAACCCCTGATTGGTTGTTGTCTCAGGTGCAAGTCGCGGCGGCTAAAACAGGGTTACCGGATGCTATTCAAGTCTTTCGCCCCCAGTCGTTCAATTTGTTCCAGGAGATTGGACAAGGATTGGGGATTAAGGTAGAAGGGACACGACGCACTCGAGCCCTGAAGCAACGATTACAGGAAAGAGCGTTAGATTATCAACAGCAAGAGAATTACACCGGGGAAGCATACAACCCCCTTGGCTTGGACAAACCGCCACCTGTACCCTTACCCGAAAATCTCTGGGGCGATCGCTGGCGATTTGCTACTATTCCCGCAGGGGATATTGAGGAGGGGTTTGCCCAACGCCCGATTCCGATTTTACAGATGCCAAATGAACTCTTACCTTTCCATTTAGGTTTAGCCTCAACGGTAGCTATTCCTGGAGTTGTGATTGATGGGGGACGCCAGTCCATGTCATTGGCGCGTTGGCTGCAAAAGGTGCAACCTGTAACACTTAATTATATTCCAGGTGCACCGGATGGGTTAATTTTAGAGGCGGGGTTAGTAGAACGCTGGGTGATGGCAACATTTGAAGATGAAGAGGTTGCTGCGGCGGCGAGGTTGTATGAACAGCGTAAGCAACAGAGTCAGGGGTTAAATTTTTTATTAGTGCAACCGGATGATTCGGGAATGACGTATACCGGGTTTTGGTTATTGATGGCTGATTAATTTTGTCATTTGTCATTCGTTTATGTCATTTGTAATTGGTTATTAGGCATCTTTAATGTTGATGAAGGGCGGGTTTTGTGGAAAGGTTATCCGTAGGTATTCCAATTAAATGGCTAAACCCGCCCCTACAGTTACTTTTCATTCTTCGACCCACCCTACTTATCCGATTCATTCTGTAGAGTCTCTCCGTGTTTCGTTAACGGATGGGTTATTTTTGCCAAGCTACGGGAGTTATTGGTGGGTTACGGCGGACATCTCATTAAAAGGTTATTTTATTGCTGGAGTATCCGCCTAACCCACCCTACTAATTCGAGTGGGATTGAAAATCTCTATCTCTCAAGGTATATTTTCTTAAACTTATACTTAAGCTCATTTATCAAGAAGTTTCTATCTTTAGTTCAAGGTGCGATTAAGAGTAATGCATTATTCTGATATTTAAGCGCAGTTTAGTTTTTGAATAACTGTGCAGGCAGGTTTTGCCTCTATAGCTATACTCAAAAGGAATTTATGTTTTTTCACAAAAAAGAGACCATTCAGGCAGTTAATATTGAGACAGAACATCCTCAATTTGCACAACTTCTGTTAGAACAATTCGGTGGAGCCACGGGTGAACTCACTGCGGCTTTACAGTATTGGGTGCAATCTTTTCACTGTGAAGATCCTTCCATCCGGAACATGCTTCAAGATATCGCTGTTGAAGAGTTTAGCCATTTAGAGATGATTGGCAAACTGATTGAATCCCACACCAAGAATGTTGATCAGACTGACGCTTACAAAAGTACGCTATTTGCAGTACGGGGAATGGGTCCTCATTTCTTAGATAGTCAAGGGTCGGCTTGGACAGCTGCTTATATTAATGAAGGTGGCGATATTGTCCGTGACTTACGAGCAAATATTGGGGCGGAAGCTGGCGCTCGTCAAACCTACGAAGCACTAATCAAAATAGCGCCTGATCCGGGAACAAAAGAGACGCTTGTACACCTACTCACCCGCGAAATTTCCCATACAAAGATGTTTATGAATGCATTAAATTCTATGGGTAAGCTCACTGATCCGATGTTTGGCAACATCGAACCCGATAGCACCGTTGATCTCTACTATAACTTATCAACTGAGCCAGACGGCAACCCTCAACAAGGTGATAAGCCGTGGAATTCTGCACCCGACTTTAAGTATGTGGCTAACCCCATAGTTAGTCATTCTTCAAGGAGCGAGTAACCCCCTGGGGACTCCGGCTACTGGAAGGGAGCTGTTGGTAAATTAACCAGGGATCTGACCCCTCCCTAACCCTCCTCTTGCCAAGGGGAGGGAACAATACTGAGAAATTCTTTAACTAATTGTTGGAGGTGGCTTGGTTCATGAGTTGCCATTACACAAATGCGAATCCGACTGGTGGGAACGGTGGGAGGACGAATTGCTGGGACAAAAATACCTGCTGTTTTTAGCTGTTGTGCCGTGGTGAGAACGTCTTTGGCGCTGGGAAATTGAAGGCAGAGAATAGGAGATTCAGACGGCAATAATTTGAGATGGGGTAATGTTTGGGTAATTAAAGATTGGAGCATTTCTACATTCTGCCAGAGTTTAGCGCGACGTTGGGGTTCTTTGTTGATAATTTCAATCGCGGTTAAAGCGGCGGCGGTATCAGCCGGAGATAATCCAGTGGTATAAATCCAGCTATGGGCGCGATTTCTTAAGAAATCAATTAAAGTCGCTGAACCTGCAACATATCCCCCTAAACTTCCTAACGCTTTACTCAGGGTTCCCATTTGAATCAAGGGTTGTCCAGTACAGCTAAAATGTTCTACACAGCCTGCACCTGTAGTCCCTAAAACACCAGTAGCGTGGGCTTCATCTACCAATACCATGCAGCTAAATTGATCAGCAAGTGATAAAATTTCAGGTAAAGGACACAGATCCCCATCCATACTAAAAACGCTATCGGTGGTGATGAGACAACGGCGGTAATTTTGCCGATGGTGAACCAGTTGACGCTGTAAGTCTTCTATATCAACATGAGCGTAGTCGATAACCGTTGCACCACTTAAAATTGCCCCATTTTTTAGGCTAGAATGATTATACTGATCTGCCAGAATCAAATCACGCTTTCCGACTAAAGCCGCGATCGCACCCAAATTAGCCAGGTAGCCAGAACTAAACACCAGTGCGTCTTCAGTTTGTTTCAGGGATGCGATCGCACATTCCAATTCTCGATGCAATTCCCGATGTCCACTGAGTAACCGAGAACCCGTACTCCCTGTACCATAATCCTTTGTCGCCCTAATCGCCGCTTCAATTAAGCGATCATCCCCCGCCAATCCCAGATAATCATTACTCGCAAAATTAATCACCTCTCGCCCTGCCAATTTTACCACCGCACCCGGACGACTTTGCAGCGTTTGGACTGAACGATACCAGTTAGCTTTGTGGATAGTGACAAGAGAATCTTCTAACCAAACATAAGGGTTAGTTCTCATATTGTCTCCCCCTTATTTCTTCCCCAAAATTTATTTACCAAATCCGCCAACTCCCTCTGCGCCCTCTGCGTTAACCTCTGCGCTCCTCTGCGTTAAAAAAATATAATTTCTATGCTCACCAATTTCTTTATTTATCAATATCTCCAGTTTTATCTTTTTCTTCTTCCGCCTTAGAAATACCCTCAACCAAACCCATTTCAAAAGCGATATCAGGTAAATCTTCTGCCTTATATCTTCCAGGTTGAAATATCTGTCCTGGTGTTAAACACATTTGTTTCAGTTCAACCACCTCAGTTGGCGCGAACAATCCTTTCCATCTTCTATTTTCAATCCCCATCTCTAATACTCCTTTTTCCCGATTTTTGCCATAAGCTGAAAAATCATCTCCCCAGCTTATTCTATCTCAATTCCAAGCAAGCCAAGGGTGGGTCTATCAGATTAAGTGTACCACCGCGAGTCCTCAATCTGTCGCGGCTTCCATGATTTGGGTGAGCGTCGTGAAAAGGCGATCGCAACTCGGTGCAGCTTTACGGACTTTTGCCACATTTAACCGTTTGAGAATTTCCGGGGCGTGGATTGCCTTTTTATATTTTCCCTTTGATGTCTCTTTTGTAGCTTGTTTTAGCCATTTCTCTAAGTTATACACAGAAATATTTTCAACATTATTATCAGCAGACATTCTCATTTGAATCTTATCCGCTCTGAATCCTTGCCCATAATAATTTTGTAACGCCTCAAGATCTGCAATAAACCAAGCTTCCATTGTTTGAACCATCAAATGACAATGCTGATCATCAAGTCCCCGTGAATCCCATTGGTCTTCTTGTCTATTTTTTAGATGTTTCCAAGGTGTATCAGATAATGGAGCCTCCGAATCAACGAGTAAAACATTGAAAGCATTGGGGTGAGTTTCTAAACTGAGCAGGAAATCTTCGTAAGCATCACCACGGGAACCACATAAGTTTAATCTAATCTGAATTCCCTTACTTTGTGCTAGTTGATAAAGTTCCTTAAAAAACTGTCTAAACCCTGGACGTAACCCACTTGTTGTTTCTTTGCCACTCCTGATTCCACTACGAAAACCCCGACGACGTGGTATAACTAAACTCTCAGCTTCCTCGTCATCTCTATCTCCAATCCCTTCAATATAAATGTAGATCTCCCTTACCACCGATTGCCTCCAATTTGACCCATCCGCCAGAGATCTCCAAGCGTATACTTTTCCAGCCACTTTTCTAGCTGTTCAGGATTAAGACGACGTAAGTAACTGCCTTTTTTATTTCGCTCACATACCAGTACGGATTCAGGCGGAAGTGCGGAAACTAAAGCATCGGAATGAGTGGTAACAATTAATTGTGTTCGCCCAGATGCTTCAATCAGTAATTCAGCAATGGTGGGTAAAATATCCGGATGCAAACCAATTTCGGGTTCTTCAATACAGATGAGTGGTGGTGGCGTTGGATCGACAAGTAACGCGAGCAAGCAAAGGTAATTAAGGGTACCGTCAGATAGACGATTTGCCGGAATTTTTACGTTTTCTTCAGCTAAATTGTTTAAACATTCTTCAATAAATAGGTGTACTGTTCCACCGGAAATTCTGGTTGTCACTTCATTCATAATATCAGAAAAATTAGTTAATTTACTAATAAATTTTTCTCGAAATTTATTGGAACTCATTCTACTCCTTAAATTGTTTACAACCAAAGCTAGGTTACTACCATCTTCTGTTAAAAAATCTTCGGGGGCTTCCGATGGAATTGGTTGCCGAGGTGGAGCGTAAAGAGAGAATTTCCACAGTTTATAAAAGTAAATTAAAGAAAAGCTATTACTAAGATGAGTTATTTCTGGATAATCAGGACTTTTTATTTGAGACAAAATAGACTTATTTAAATCAATGCCACCTTGCCCACGAGGTATTTGATTTAGATTTTTATTCATTCCATATTTTGTATTTAAAACTGGCGATCCTTCATGATATCGATAAAAAAAATCATTTGAATCACTTGAATCTTTATTTTCTATGACTTCATCTCTAATCATTAGTCTTTCATTAAGCATAGTGAAACAAAGTCGATATCGCAGAGACATAGATGTTTCAGGAAAATTGAAGTCTAATATCGTCTCTATTTCGGCTGTGGGAATTTCGTTGATGCCTTTCCAAAGCCATTCTTGGATACCTCCCCCTGCATAAATTAGAGAGTTCAGGTCTTGGGAGTTTTGAGATTGGGTTGTTGCACGAAGAAGCCTAAGAACTTCAATTAGATTAGATTTGCCAGATGCATTAGCACCGATAAGCACATTGAGAGGCTGCAGTTCAACTTCTTCACCTTCACTACCATAGGATAGTAAGTTTTTGAGTCGCAGGGTGCGAATTAATCGTTTGCCTTCCATGTTGTCCGCCTCGGTCACGTCTTTATTATTTTAGAGCAATCCAGCCGTTGAACGATTTTGATCCGGATGAGTAGCCAGCTACCTCGAATCCTAAGTGAGGAACATCTACCTGAGGCAATCAGCTCTCGACTATGAATCGTATTCAACCGTATTTTATCCCCGCGATCGCAGGAATTATTATTGCTGGTTTCAGTAGCTGGGGTTGGCTAGCCGCAAATGGTAAGGGAACTCCTAACAATCTTGTCGAAAATTCCTCTGAGTCATCATCTCTGACTACGGCAAATCCCGACTCAACCGCCTCCCTTATCGCTCAACCCGATTCCTCTGTCATCCCTGAGGTGAATCCAGCCTCGACTCCCCAACCCGCTGATGCTGTCAAAACCATAACTCTTAATATTTATCGAACTGACAGCCAATGTGAAACCCTTATCCCTGAACCCGTTGCTGTTGCAGCAGAAACCCCAGTAACGGTGTCCGTGGGAAACGTTATCGCCCAAGTTAGTTCGGGTGACTTGGATTTAACGGGTTATCGCGTTAACCTCAATAACGGTATTGCTACTATCGATTTGCGCTTATCTCCGGATTCTCAACGTCAATTTGTCTCCCTCTCGATGTGCGAACAATTGGCATTATTTGGTAGTATCCGCAAAACCTTGTTAGAAAACCCCAGACTCAATATTAAAGACGTTCGTTTTACAGACCAAGGAAGAGATATTGTTCTTTAATCGTCATTCGTCATTTATCATTTGTTTGCTCCCTTTGCTCCCAGACGCGCCATGGCGCGTCTCTACATGCTTCCCCATCCCTCATCCCTCATCCTGAGCCAACTCGCTACAATCTAGAAGAATATCAGCTTAAGATTAGCGTAATTGGCATGATTCCTACAGTTATCGAACAATCGGGTCGCGGTGAACGCGCCTTTGACATCTACTCTCGTCTGCTGCGGGAACGTATCGTTTTTCTCGGACAACAGGTTGATTCAGATTTAGCGAACCTAATTGTGGCTCAACTGTTGTTCTTAGAAGCCGATGACCCCGAAAAAGACATTTACCTCTATATCAACTCCCCTGGTGGTTCTGTAACCGCAGGAATGGGGATTTACGATACCATGAATCAAATCCGTCCTGATGTCTGCACCATCTGTGTGGGTTTGGCGGCGAGTATGGGTGCGTTTCTCCTGAGTGCTGGGGCGCAGGGTAAGCGGATGAGCTTACCCCATTCCAGAATTATGATTCACCAGCCCTTAGGCGGCGCTCAAGGACAGGCGAGTGATATTGAAATTCAGGCAAAAGAAATCCTGTATCACAAACAACGGCTCAACCAGCTTTTGGCTGAACATACGGGTCAACCCCTTGACCGAATTTCTGAAGATACAGAACGGGACTTCTTTATGTCAGCTGAGGAAGCCAAGGAGTACCGCTTAATCGATCAAGTGATTGACCGGCGTCCTTCCGCAACCCGGACTCCAGCTAAGGTGGGCTAGGCAATTTAATCTTGGCAAGAGTGAAACCCGTCCCTACACATCAGTCTGGGCGGGTTTTGCACAAACGTTATCATCAACAGCAAGACGAAAGTGACTAAACCCGCCCCTACTTTCCTCAAATCTGATTAGTCGGGTGTCGGTTCTAATTCGAGATGATGCAAGAAGTCGAGTAACTCTTCATCGGTTAACAACTGACGCGATCGCTTACCATAGGTTTCGATGAGGTAATCCCGTCCCTGTTGATTTGTCCAACCCAGCCGTTTGAGTTCCACATTGGTTCGGGCAATAATTTCGGAAAAGTCAATGGGTGTTTCGGATTTGGGTTGATTGTGATTATCGGGTTCAGCTTCCTTTTGTGCAGGTGCATCAGATGGGGGTGGTGTTAATTCTGGCTCAAACAAAGACTGAGTGACTCCCACTGGGGTGGGTGTTTCTTCCTTAAACATGGGTGTCTGTGATGCTGATACTTCCTCCGTTAAGGAAAGCGGCTCAACTGTCTCAGGAAGCGTTACTGTCGGTTCAGGGGTTGGGCTGGATTTTGTCTCAGTCAAGGGGGGTGGCTCAACCGTCTCTGGGAGGGTTTCCTTCGGTTCAGGGGTTTGAGTGGATTTTTCCGATATGGGGTGAGTCTCTATTGGACTAGGACTTGGATTGTCTTCAACCTCAGGTGTTGATTCCAGACTTTCTGAGGAAAAAGCGGGAGGCGAGTTGGGAATTGACTCAGGGGATGAGGGAACTTCAGCCGCCGCTACTGAAGTTTGGGGATGGCTAAGGGGTGGGGATGTTTCGGCGTCTGTAGCACTCTCGTGATCAATCGCTAAAACGGTTATTGCTCGAAGTCTTGCTTGGTCTTCTGCTAATTCTACCCTTTGAGCAGCCGCTAGACCGGTTGACCGGGTTACGCCATCAATTTCCACGCTGACACGCACGATATACTGACCGTGATCGATGGCTAAAAGCTCACTAATCAGGTTCCCTTGAGGATAACAAACTCGGAATTTATTCAACATATACTCCATAAAACTTTACTCAACGCGGTACATTGACACGGTATATTTCGGACTGTCCGCATAGACAACGACAGTATTGTTGGTACGGTGAGGGCGTGTCGATCCAAACATGTAACATAACGTTACATCAATGACTCAGGACAGTCCTGTGGCTTTTGAAACCACCCGGAACAAGAATGGGCAAGTATAAGCCACCCTTTGGTGAACGGGCATTTAGTACAAATTTACCAATTATTTCCCACCTGTTGAACTTCGGCATAACAACCGACGTTTAAAGGGATAACTTTTGATGCTTGACTTCCAAGGTAGGGGTACGAGAATCTACAATAATGACATACTGTCCCAAGTGAGCTGTAACTCACGGACTCTTGCCGCAACGCGACGCCAGCGAGCGAACAGCGGCAATTATCCGAAACAGGTCGTGGGTTAACGTGTGTCCGTAAACCTGAACTGGATAGCTCAAGCCCTATCCGCTCGCGATCGCGTCCCTGAAGAGACGGTTGTATTCTGACAGATCCTATTCTATTTCTATGACTGCTCCGTCAGATGAGGCGCGATCGTTCTCGAAAAGGAAAATAGCTCTTCTGGCAAGAGATGCCATTACCGTTGCCATAGCGATCTTGATCGGTAAGCATTCTGGCATCAAATCCACGGGATTCTCTCAGCCCTTCTTTTATGAGTGATTTGAGCGTCAGTTTCAGTCAGAGAACACGGATATAGGTCAATGGGAGCAACTGGAAAGCACCGTTACCCATTGACCCTCCACGTTTGGAGTAAACTCCCCCACACTAACGCTACGGGTAGCGTATTGCCATTAGGCAAATTCAAGTAAACGCCGAATCAAAGAAAAAAAAGGATTGTTGGATGGAATTTTCAATCGCTACATTACTCTCCAATTTTACCGATGACAAGTCAGTCGCCCCAAAAGTTTTGGAAAAGAAACTGGGGTGTCAGGACGACGAAAATATGCAAAAACTCCAGATTGCTCTGGATGTGCTGGAGAAAGTTGGCATTTTGGAAAAAGAACGGGGTCGGTATCGACGAGTCTATGAAGAGGATGTGGTCGAAGCCAAACTGCGCTGTTCGAGTAAAGGATTTTGCTTTGCCATTCAAGATGTTGAAGGCGCCGATGATATTTACATTCAAAAGAATCATCTGAGTAGCGCTTGGAATGGCGATCGCGTTTTGGTCAAAGTTACCAAAGAAGGAAGTCGTCGCCGTTCTCCAGAAGGACAGGTACGGTTGATTCTCGAGCGAGTGAATCCCTCGGTACTTGCACGAGTCAGACAGGCTGAAGATGGCACTTATCACGCTGTCCCCCTGGATGATCGCCTACTATTTGAACTAGATTTGCGACCCAACAGCGCCCCTCTGGAGGAGGCGGTTGATCATCTAGTTCATGTGCAAGTTCTGCGCTATCCCCTGGGACAAAACCCACCCCTGGGCAAAGTGGCTCGCGTTTTGGGAAGTGATGCCGAAGACGCCGCCGATACGGATATAGTTTGTTGTAAACACGATCTGCGCCGCCAATTTCCCAATTCAGTGTTAAAGGCTGTCGAAGGGTTACCCGACTCACTCCGCAAGACCGATTTGAAAAATCGCCTGGATTTGCGGAATCGGCTGACGATGACGATAGAAGACAAATCAGACTCCCCAGATAGCGCCATTGTCGAAAATGCCTTTACTCTAGAAAAAACCAAGACCGGACATTGGCAGGTGGGCATGCATATTGCAGATGTAGCCCATTGGATACCCCTAGACTCACCCCTCGATAGAGAGGCGCGAAAGCGAGGAACTGCAGTGTATTTGGGAGATACGGTTCTACCCATACTCCCGGAAAAACTCCTGTCTCAGGTGTCCCTCGTACCCGGTGAAGATCGCTTAACCCTTTCAGTGCTGTTAACTTTAACTGAATCCGGACAACTCGTAGAATTTGAAATTCAACCCAGTGTTATCCAAGTAGATCACCAGCTCAGTTATGAACAAGCACAGGCTTTATTGGGAGGACATGAACAAAGCCAACCCGAACTCGCACCGATTGTAGAAAAGCTCAAGGAACTCTTCTTTAGCTTATCTCCAACACTCAGAGCCGTGCGACAGCAACGAGGCGCCTTTGAATTGAATGGAACATTGCCAAAAGAAGCCATTGCTCGACCCCTTCCCCACAGTAAAGATGAAGGACGACACGGTGCGATAATGGTTTCGGCGTCTATGCCGTTGCGATCGCTCCTGACAGAACTGATGGTACTGGCAAATAAAGTGGTAGCATCCCATTTGCACGCCTTATCCTTGCCAGGAATTTACTGTGTCCATCCGAGTCCCGATTTAGAACGGCTGGAAGATTTGCTCAAGTTAGCGAGTAATCTAGGACTCGATGTCGAGCAATCCTTGGAGGAAGATGTGACGTCCCAAGATTATCAGCGCTTGACCCAAATGTTGGCGAAATCAACGGCGGCTAAAGTCCTGAATCACTTACTTCAGGGAACCTTAAAACCGATTGGTTATAGTTCTAAACCTGGATTGCACTTTGGTTTAGCTGATGATACCAGCTATTGCCACGCTGTCTCTCCCGTATGGCGCTATGGGGATTTATTTGTCCAACGGGTCTTAGAGTACACCTTCTTAGAAGGACGCGATCGCCGTACCACTCGGTCTAAAGATCGGGTCAATCTTCACCATAGTAGCGCCCATGGCAATATTAACTGGAATGTTTTACCCCCTGACATTCAACAAGAGCTGGAAAGTCAATTAAGCACCTTGGTTCCCCATCTCAATGACCGGGAAAAGCTAACCGAAGATGCGGAAATTGATTTAGAGGGCTTGAAAAAAGCCGAGCAGATGAAAGAACGCACCGGTCATGTATTCAGTGGTTTAATTACAGGAGTGCAATCCTATGGATTCTTTGTCGAAATTGAAGATTTGTTGGTGGAAGGATTGGTTCATGTCAGTTCCCTGAAAGATGACTGGTATGAATATCGCTCTCGTCATGCTTGTTTAGTCGGTCGGAAAAACCGCACAGCTTATCGATTGGGCGATCATGTAGAAGTTCAAGTCAAGAGCGTTGATTATTACCGTCAACAAATTGACTTGGTAACTGTTAGTGGCGGTAGCGTGGCGAGTAATGAAGATTTAGAAGATTAATAGTTTTGGCTTATGGCTTATGGCTTATGTCTTCGGTCTTATGCCATTGCCTTGAGCCATAAACCATCAACAATCAACCATCACCAATGACCAATGACTACCTGGTATACTCTCAATCTTGTCGATGTTCTCAAACAGCTTAATACCGATGCCACCATCGGGTTAAGTCACAAAGAGGCTCGTCAACGTCAGGACATCTACGGACTCAATGAGTTAAACGATCGCCCCCTGGAAAGCCCCTGGAAAATCTTGTGGGAGCAGTTTAGTGCAACGGTGGTGGTGGTGCTGATTGTGGCGGCTGTGATTTCGGCTCTGTTGGGTGAATATAAGGATGCGATCGCGATCTTCGCAATTGTGGTATTTAATGCCATCCTCGGCTTTCGCCAAGAATACCAAGCCGAACGCGCGATCGCAGCACTGAAAAAGCTGGCGGTTCCGACGGTGAAAGTGCGTCGCGATGGCATCCTCGAACAACTGTCCGCCCGTGAACTGGTGCCGGGGGATATCGTTATCCTAGAATCTGGAAACTTAGTCCCGGCTGACTGTCGGTTACTCGAAAGCAGCAATCTCCGCACCTCAGAAGCTTCACTCACCGGGGAATCTGAACCCATTGATAAAATTGCCCAGAAGATTGCCACAGCTAATCTGCCTTTAGCAGAGCGACAGAACATGGCGTACATGGGTACAGTGATTAGCTATGGGCGGGCATTAGCCGTGGTGACAGAAACAGGCATGAAGACAGAACTCGGTCAGATTGCCAAAGCGATTCAGGGGATAGAACGGGAAGCAACCCCCCTCCAGCAACGGTTAGACCAACTAGGATGGATATTAGCGATCGCGATTTTAATCTTAGTCCTGGTTATTTTTGGTTTGGGGCTACTCCAGGGCGAATCGGTTCGCTTAATGTTCCTCATGGCAGTCAGTTTAGCCGTTGCCGCGATTCCCGAAGGATTACCCGCTGTCGTCACCATCGCCTTAGCATTGGGCGCTCAACGGATGCTGAAACAGCGAGCCTTGATTCGTAAATTACCCGCCGTAGAAACCTTGGGTTCGGTAACAACGATTTGTTCGGACAAAACCGGTACCCTCACCCAGAATCGGATGACAGTTACTCATCTGGACCTGATTGGGCATCAAATTGAGTTGGCGATGCCAGAACTAGATGAGTTAATGATGCCCTCACAGAAGGATGAACAGTCTAAGCTGTTAAAAGAGGAACCCGCCACCGCCTTACTACTCACGGCAGCGACTCTGTGTAATGATGCGATCGCGGAGTTTCATCTGGAGCAATCCAACCCCATCCAAGTTCTCGGTGATCCCACAGAAACCGCTCTGATTGTCGCCGCCACCCGTTTTGGTTTATGGAAAACGGATATAGACTATGCTTTTGAACGGATAACCGAGGTTCCCTTTGACGCTGAACGCAAGCGCATGACTACGGTTCACGAACTCCCAACTACCACAGACAAACGTCCCGATGACCTAAGTTGGCTTAAGCCTTGGGAATTACTCTTTAATCAGGCGTCCTATATTGCCTTTACCAAAGGTGCCGTTGATAGTCTCTTAGATATTTCCACTCAGGTTTGGTTTGATGATCAGATTACCCCCTTAAACGATAGTTGGTATGAAAAAATTTCTCATGCCAATAACCAACTGGCGGAAAATGGCATCCGTGTTCTTGGTATCGCGGTTCGTCCCATAGAATCTCACCTCCTCGCCACACTTCCCCTAGAACGACACGAAGATGTTTTAGAGAAAGACCTGATTTTTATCGGCATGATTGGTATGATCGATCCGCCGCGCCCGGAAGTCAAACAGGCGGTTCTGACTTGTCAGAAAGCCGGAATTCGCCCCATGATGATTACCGGAGATCACCCCCTAACCGCTCGCTATATTGCCTCAGAAGTGGGTATTTCTACCAACGGTTTAATGTTAACGGGTCAGGATATCACCAAACTGTCAGTATCAGAGTTAACCGAAAAGGTTGATGAGGTGTCTGTTTATGCCAGAGTTTCGCCCCAGAACAAATTAGATATTGTTCAGGCGCTGCAAAACCGGGGACATATTGTGGCAATGACAGGGGATGGCATCAACGATGCACCCGCTTTAAAAAAAGCCGAGATTGGCGTAGCAATGGGGTTGACGGGTACAGATGTGGCGAAAGAAGCGGCAGATATGGTGCTGCTCGATGATAACTTTGCCACGATTGTGGCAGCGACTCAAGAAGGACGAGTGATTTACGATAACGTCCGTAAGTTTATTAAATATACATTAACCGGGAATTGTGGTGAACTGTGGGTGATTATATTAGCACCATTTTTAGGGATGCCTTTACCATTGCTTCCTTTACAAATTCTCTGGATTAATTTATTAGCTGATGGATTGTTAGCATTGGCATTAGGCGTCGAACCTGCGGAGCCGAATATCATGTCCCGTCCGCCTCATAATCCGCAAGAGAGTGTCTTTAGTCGGGGAGTGGGTCGAGATATTGTTTGGATTGGGTTACTTCTGGGACTTGTCTTATTAGTAGTTGATTATCACTATTGGTTTACGGGTCAAGCGGCTTGGCAGACGATGGTATTTAGTATATTGGCATTTTCCCGCATCGGTTTAGCTCAAAGCATGAGATCTGAGCGAGAATCCATATTTACTTTGAATTTACTCTCGAATAAGCCATTATTAGGCGCGGTTGTTTTAACTTTTCTATTACAACTTGCGGTGGTGTATGTTCCATTCTTACAGGATATTTTTAATACGATAGGGTTATCACTTTCTGATTTAGGCATTAGTCTCGCCATGAGTACAATTGTGATTTGGGCAATGGAATTGGATAAAGGGTTGCGTCGATACAAAAAAGCTAAATCATGAATAATGTATCATTGCTCCCCCAGCTCCCTCTGCTCCCTACCCTCCACAAGACTTATTCAGCCCCCGCATTGGGCGAATTGAATTCGCAGCTACACAAACAAAGTCCGCCTTCGCGGACTGAAAACTTGTACTTTATCGGAAACCAACATAAGCCGGTTTTATTTAATTAATCAGTCAGAAATTAATTCCCAAGTAGCCGCGATTTCAATTAGCCTAAACTGGGTTAGCTCTAATCTAGAATATAGAACTCTTTAGACAGGCATCAGGCGAAGATTTGCCGGCTGTTCGCTCACTGTGAGCTTATTTATCTGAAAATCTGTTAAGCTTTCTTCCCAGGTACGAGAGCGTGTATATCTAGAGAATTAATTGGCTCTTCAGCAAAAGGATTTGGTAGATAGTGAAGTTCGCCGCTTATTTTTGCAATAATACCTGTTACGTTTTTACAGGTGTTTTCATTACTAATTAGAAGACCAGGCTCAGTAACTGGACTTTGTGTTTGCTGACTAAAACCAACCTTTTCTAAAAATTCCTGCCAACCACGAGCTTTGGCATCACTAACGATTGATGGTTCAGAGTATTGGGGTTGTGAGTCAATACAATGGCATCGTTTACCAAATAGTAGAGAAATTAGTCTGTCTTGGAAAATGTAATCTTGTTGGATATCTAGTGCAATTAGATAAGGTATCTCTTTCTTAGATTCATCCCAGGTTATTCTTTTTTTAGCTTTTTCTTCAATTACAAATGCAATATGTTGATAAAGCTTCTCCTCTGGGAGGTTGATTGCATCCGTTACACAACCTGCGTAATAACCACGGTTACCATGTCGTGGTTTTGTGAACGTGACTCGACATCCTAAAATATCTTCGCTTTTGGGAAGGGATGTTGTTGAATCAAGTGTTTTAATAATCTTATCAAATTCATTAACAAACTCATCGATAAGGTTTTTTCTGTCTGTACGCTCATTTGATTTAATAACAGGAAAAGAAAAATTTTCTGAATACTTGATTTCTACACGAAACGAGCTGCGTCTAATTAGAGGACTTATACGGGAAGCTACTTCAGATGTAGTTTCATCACCACTAATACGAGCAACCTCAATGAGAAAATTTTGGTTATCCTTCAGCACCGAGAAATCTGGTATTTTTCGTCCTTCTTTATTCCAACACTCTGTAGACTTAAGTATAAGCTCTACAGAAAATTTCTGTCTAGAAAACTCGTTAGCAAAGAACAGCTCAGAACCAAAAGAGAGAAAATTACTCCAACTTGATGACTCTTCCACAAGCTTATCTTGTAAATTTAAAAAATTACAGCCTCGTGATGATTCGATTAGTTCTAAGACTTCTAGTAATTTAAATAAATCTTGCTGAGTCTCTCCAAAATGCTCAGTAATTGCAAGGAGATTTTTAGGTTTCTTACTAAAAGACCAACCAATGAGTTCAGGAACAGACATCATATCAGTTTACCATGTCAATATATTCTTCAATTTTATTCTGTGCTTAATGGCTACATAAACAATCGGTGTTGCCATTTGTGAGATATTACGAGCCTTAGTGATAAGGTTCCTCCCTTCAGAGAAGCTTTCAGAACTAAAAAGCAGCAAAAAGCCTGCTAGTTCCTAATTATAGATTAACAGTATGGTACTGAGATTTACGTTGGGTTTCTACGCCTTTAACTGTGAAATAACCGAATCCGCTTTTTCAGCCATGCTTCCGCTACCGCCTGCATAAACTCCTACGAGGGCGACTTCATTCTCGTGTAGTCGTTGAAGTGTGATCGCAAATCTTGTAGGTTGGGTTGACGAAGGAAACCCAACACATACTTTATCCGTACCCACAATAGCCCAATGGCACTCTCGATAAGCACCAGTTGAAGGGGAAAGTCTTATAAATAAATTCGTGGCAAGAGCCAACATTAATCACCTTAACGTGCGTGTCATCCCTCCAAAATCTGGTTCGCTGCTTCGACCAAATCACTAGCGATTACCTCTGGTTGCGGGTAAACACCGAGATAGTCCTTCTCCTGTTGAGTAATGAAAGCAGTTCGCAAACCAGCACAGGCAGCACCTGCAATATCCCAGCCATGAGCAGCAATCATCCAGATATCCCCCTCGACATCCTGTTTCGCCAAAGCGTAGACATCCGGGTGCGGCTTCGTCTTCTCGATAGCATCACAGGAGAAGATGCTGGCAAAGTACTCAAGAGCATTGGCTCGTTCTAGCAGCTTATGTGTGGAATCCTCACTACCGTTGGTGAGGGCGACTAGCTTCCAGCCTGCTGTTGTTAGAATGCGAAAAGCTTCTAAAGCTTCTGGCTGCGGCTCCAGTTCAGAGAAGGCGTTTACTACGTGCGATCGCTGCTCGTTATCTGCCTCAATTCCCAGCACCTTGAGCGTCCGGGGCAGTTCTGCCTCTAGTACTTCCTTGAGCCGTCGGTAGCCACCTGCATGGGAGAGGGCGAAGGCATCCCGTAAGGTTTGGGCAAACCAGAGTTGGAGAGCATAAGGGGGAGCACCTAGTTCTACCAATCTCTGGCGGGGCTTGTCCAAACTGAAGCAGGTGCCGATGATGTCGAATACTACAGTGCCTTTTGTGTTCATTTAGGGTTGATAAATTTAGATTATACGAGAATACCGGGCTACGCGGTAAACCAGTCCAGTGCAGAGCATGCGATCGCAGGAGGAATTCAAATTCCTGAAAGCCTTGTACAGAAAGCGTTTTGTGTAACTCCCACCTAGCGTCTTTGCGTAAGTCCTGAGATTTTAGGAGACACGCAACGCCTTGGAGAACTAGAGAAACACCGTAGGGCTTGAGAATGGTACTCTTCAGATAGATGACAATTCCGGCGGCGAAAGGCTAAGTCTTAAATCAGTAATATACTGCTCATTGGCAAAGGAGAATAAAGTGGCATAAAAGTTTCAGTCGGTTTAAACCGACTTAAGCTATAAGCCAAGAACTTGAGTTCTTGGCGAGTGCAGGGAAACCTACTAAATATAAATTAGAACAGATTTCAGCTTAACCCCCTGCTTACCCTTTTTCTGTAACATCCACATCAAGGTTTTGGAATTCTCCAGCTTTTGGCACATCTGCTTTCATTTTCAGTTTACCTAACCCGATCACATTCACACTAACTTCTAAGGATACATTTTCCGTAGGAATATCTTTTTCAATAACCCGCTTGCTAGCAATTTGCATCACATTGACAGCGCGATCAACAGCCGCCGTTATCGCCTCCTCAGACAACTCTGATGCTTTATCTTGAGTAGCATTAACTACCTGTTCTTTAACCTGTTGTCCTTTTTCTTCCAGCGTATGAGTGACTTGATTCACTACATTTTTTCCTTTTTCTTGAATGTTTTGCAAATCCATACCTATCTCTTTAGCTTAGTAAAACTATTGAGCCTAGTATAAGGCTTGTACTTCTGTTCTACCTCATCCTAGAGTTATAGTATCTGTCCAGCTATAATCCAGACGCGCCATGGCACGTCTCTACAGTCTGGCAATACAGCAGTTTGCTCTGCTATGCGGTACATTGTCGATCCCCCTCGCATCCCCCTTAAAAAGGGGGACTTTTATTTACTGTACTTTATTACAGCGCAAAGCGCTGTATACACAGATCGTCATTTTCCTTATGCCATAATACAGGCGCTGAATTTTTGGACGCGGATATCCCATGGAACAAGTTGAGTTGAAAAGCGTCCAGATATTCTGAAAAAGTTAACGATTAATTCTAGAATGCCAACCAAATCAAAGGTAGCTCAGTATACTCTTTTAGTATTTACAACCCTGATTAGCTACACCAGTTTTATAGTTAAATCCCCTCCTAGCTTCGGACAAATAGAGGCAGAAAACATAGAGCAAAAAAAGCTAAAAAATCGATCAAATTCCACCCGATTTATAGCTGAATCTATTAAAATTACCCAAGGTTCACCACCAGCGAACCTAAACGCATCAGCTATTGCTGAATCCGTTGAAATTGTTTCTGATGGCACCCAACTGCAATGGGAATGGCAGGGAGAAACCTATAGCATTAATGTTAATCAGCTAAACGTGCGGCTGATGGATAGCGTCGATCGTGAAACCTACAATCAGGTTGAAAAAGTCATGAATGGTCAACGTTTTATCAGAGATAGCATTAGCGTTGATCCAAAAACTGGCAACATTGCTGTTGGGGTAGTTCTCGATTATTTTGCTGCAACAAGTTTTAGTGCCGTTTTCATTATCGCTCCCCAACCGGGTGCTTACGCCATTTATCGAGTTCAGGTGCCAGGTTCTAAACCCTTACCGGATGAATTTTCTACCTATTCTTTGGACACGATTAATTATGTGAGGTTCTTAGAGGGGGACTTATTAATCAAGCATGGAGATGCATCGGGGACGACAGCACTATTAGTGTTTAAACCTGCCAATACCCCAGCAATGGACTATGCCGGTTGTGTTGATCTAGAGATTGGCGAAAGCCGTAGCGTTTGTCCCAGAAACAAATAGAGATATTGGCGAGGAGGAAGTCACAGCTACACTTGCCTTGCGTCTGCCTGCGCGGACTCGATTATAACTTTGGTAGGTTGGGTTGAACGAAGTGAAACCCAACAGACGAAAGCTAGCTTTTGTGGGGTCTCGTACCTCGACCCAACCTACCTCAATATATAGCAGTAGACACATCGATTAGGACAAACGAACTGTTGTAGAGACGCTTCAAAAGCGCGTCTCTACCATAAGATGCGTCCTAACCGCTATGGCGATTGCTATATCAGTAAGCAAATCTAATATGCTCCCTATGAATTTATGACACTAAAAAGTTATGATTCCTTATAAAAATAGGATTGCTCAACAAAAAAAAGGGACTCAATTGTCCCCTGATTCTTAAACAGTGCGGAAATCCTCAAACTACATCGAATCGGTCAACTGTGCTTGAGTAACCCAAGTCCCATGAAACCCATAAGGAACACGTTGAGGCATCAAAACCCGCGCTATCGGTTCAGCCGTCAAGTCTTGAGCATTCAACACCACCAGTTCAGAGGTGTCTGAATTCTCATCATGGACAAACGTGATTAGCCAGCCATCATCTTCAGCTGTTCCATTCGGACGTGGCGCAAATACCGCCTCACCGCCATAACGTTTTGCCCCATAGTTGTGAACTTGGGATGTGCCATTACTAAAGTCGTATTTAATCACGCCTTCAAACAACGGCATCGGATTATCTGCCATCTTTGCCGTGTAACCATAGCGCATTTTGCGTCCGATTCGCTGTTCATTGATGCGGGGGAAATCCGAGATGCGCTCATCCAATGGCTCTTCTTGCACTTTGCCTGTGCGAAGATTAAACCGCCACTGATACAGCCGAGGCTTATCTGAGTCAGCTTCAGGCGTAGCCTCTTCAGAGGTTAACACCGTCGTCGAATTCATGCGACAGGCAATCAGCACCACCTCATCCCCTTCCTGATAGGCATTCAGGGTATGGAAAACAAAGCAGGACGGACTCTCAAACCAACGGATACTGCTATTATCACCATGACGGGGAACAATACCAAACCGACTGGGACGTTCAGGTTTAAACTGAAGCATTGGTTCTCCCTGGGGGTTAAACACCATCGGCAGATCCATAAACAAAGTGTAATCTTGGGTAATGGCAAAATCATGCATCATTACCGGTTCTGGCAAGTCAATTGGCACAGTACGCAACAGTTCACCTGATGCCGATACAATGCTGTATGTTAAGAACGGTGGCTGCATGGGTGAGTAGCCAAAAAACATCATTTCGCCCGTGACTGGATCAATTTTGGGATGCGCCGTAAATGGAGACGCTAACTTGTCCTCAAACGTATAAGCACCAATCGTCTCTAACTCCGGAAGCTTAATCGCGTAGGGTTCCCCACCTTCCCACAGCGCCAGAAAATGACCAGCGTGCCAGATAACAGACGTATTCGCAACATTTTTAAACGAGGGTGGGGAGTCCTCATCCTTGGGAGGTTCCATTAACCCTGTCCAGATAGCATGACCCGCTTCTCGCTCTTTCTCAAACCCTGGAGTCCGGACATAGCGATCGCGGTAAGATGCTTTACCATTACTAATGTGCACCCCATGTAACATCCCATCGCCATCAAACCAGTGATATTGACCGATAGGAGGAAACTGAGGATTCGGACCATTGCGGACAAACATCCCGGATAAGTTGGGAGGAAGTTCACCAATGACAGTTAGTTCATCCTCCGTGATTTCGTCCTGCACTGGGGCAAAATTCCCCTCCAAAAACGGATTGACGGCTGTTGTATTCATCCTGTTCACTGAAGTTGTTACCTAAAATTTTCGGAAAAAATTCCCACTATCCTCCATTGTGTCTTGCCGAGAGAGAGTCAAGACGGCTGCTGAAGCACGCTAATCCTCAACCTTTTGCTTCAGTACGACTAAGGTAATATCATCAAATGCAGTTCGGCAAAGAGCAATTCCACGTCCACAGAATCGCAAACCTGATCAAATACAAATATGATGAACCTGGAAAGTCAAGCCTTTAGCGCCAACGGGATGATTCCTTCCCAGTACACCTGTGATGGAGAGGAGATTTCTCCCGAACTCCACTGGGATGCACCCCCCATAGGAACCGAGAGCCTTGCTTTAATCGCACATTGGGATTAGACGCAGGTGCAACCAAAGCGCAGCTTCAAGCCGCGATGAGTGGTCATATTCTGGCAAATGGGGAACTGATTGGACGTTACTCGCGAGCTTAATTGGGTTAAAGTTAGGGGTTTTCTCTGTTACAATCCTCTTTGTTCAAAACTTCTGCTCTTAAAACTGGCACCGCAACCCTACCACTTGCCCCTTGAGGATGTCCTGATGTCTAGCTCTGGTTGGCGTAAACCAAAACCATTACACTCAATAGCGACGAGAAGATTAGCTGTGTCCAAGCCGACTCTATTTCTGGTGAGTAGCCTATTCCTCACCGGCGTGACGATAACCTTAACGCCTGTAGCTCAAGCGAGTCAACCCCAGCTAGTTAGCCAGCTACAGCCGGAACAACAGCGGCTGCGCGAATTACTCCGCCAAGCGCGAGACTTGGTGGATGCAGGGAATTATCCTCAGGCGATCGCAACCTATCAACAAGCGGCTAATCTAGATCAAGACAATGCCAGGATTTTCTCCGGAATCGGTTATCTCCAGGCGCGTCAGGGGAACTTCCGAGAAGCGGCGAGAGCCTATCAACAGGCAATTGCCCTTGAACCCAATAATGCAGAATTTCAGTATGCTCTCGGCTACAGCTTAGCCAATGCCGGAGAGAATGCGGGAGCCGAACAGGCGTATCGTCAAGCACTGAGACTGGAAAGCAACCATATTAATTCCTATTGGGGATTGGGGGTTGTCCTCCTGCGTCAAAAAGATTATGACGGAGCTATCCAAGTTTACCGCCAAGTCATCAGTCTTCAACCCAAGAATGCTCAAGCTCACCAGTTGCTGGGTAGGGTTTTTCTCCAGCAGGGGCGTCCCCAAGAGGCGATTCAGGCACTCCAACAAGCCGAAACCTTAGCGCCTCTGGATAGTAATATTCAGCTTACATTGGGAATGGCTTGGATAAGTCAGGGCGATATCGACACCGCACTGAAGGTTTTTGACCGAGCGGCAAAATTAGAACCCAATAATAGTCAAGTTTATCTGCAAATTGGCAAAATTCTCCAAGCTCAAGAAAATTTCGCCGGTGCATTGAAAGCCTTTCAACGAGCTGTGGCTGTGCAATCGGATTTAGTTGAAGCTCAAGCCGCTATTGGTGAGATTTTACTCACTGAGGAAAATTACTTAGAAGCTATTGTTGCCTATCGGCGCTTAATTGAAATTGCCCCCCAAGACGCCCAAGCCCATTACAATTTAGGATTAGCCTTAAAAGGACGGGAGCGCATTGCTGAAGCGATTACTTCTGTGGAAAAAGCCCGTGATCTCTTCCGTCGTCAGGATAATCGCGATGGCGTCAAGCAAGCTGAATCTTTGCTACAGGATTTAAAGAAAGCGCGGCGTTAAACTGGGTTCGTAGTCGGGTATGCGAGCCTTTCATTCTGTTAAGCTTCCTGCGTCAACCCAACCGACTCGTTCACTAGAATGTCACTCACATCTTGCACCATTCAAGGGTCAAGCAAATTTTAGTAGCGTGGCACACCTAAGCAAGATGAATGACGCTTACGCCCGGAAACCGTAGGGGCGCAAAGCCTTCATTGGTGGGAGCAGGGGAATGCTCTTGCTGATTGCTCTTTATTTTACTCTGCCTAACCTTTTAATTCATCATGTTTTAACATATATTCAATTTAAATTCATATTTATTCAGATTTTACAAATCTACAATATTTGCTGAATATTCTGTGAAATCATTCAATTCCTATAGACAAGGCAATCACAGATTCAGTAAATTATAAAAATATAAGGGATTACTAATTTTTTAGTTATTCAACCCGAGTACCCTGAGTTTTATAATCCTATCACCCCTCTATTGAACATGAAACAACTGCCTTTACATCTCCTAAGTCACAGCTTACTTGCTACCAGTTTTACACTCATATCCTGTTTTGTTTCAACTAACGCGGTACAAGCCTCAGTTATTTCCTTGGATAACACCAGCACATCAACACATACGCTTACTACTGACGCTGTTGTTCAAGTCAACGAAGCAAATAGAAGAATACTTATTAGTACAATGCCTCATATTCCTGAGCATAGTCTGGATCATGATGATGGTTCTGCGTCCCAACCAACTATGCTAATAAGTTTTGCTTTGATAGTTGGTTCTATCGCCGCCACAGCCGCACGTTATCGGCAGTCTTGCTAAATATTGAGTATGAATCGGTTGGCTGATTGGGGTGGGAAGTTAAATGATACTTCTAACCCCTTTTTTTCGTTGTTGTGAATTATATAGCGTTTCACATATTGATACTTGGCTTGAATTGCCGTGTCTAGTTAAGCGTAGGTATTTTTACAGTCTGAAAGGATTAGCTGAGGAGAGATAGGATGTCTTCATTCCTCCCGTTTATCAGGACTTCATAAATCAAGGCATTTTGCTGAAATTTCTGTAAACTTAGATACTTTTTCTAGACAACCTACTAAAACATTCAGTAACGTAGTAAATAAGAAGAGGGTGCTGATTCTTCTGCCATTCTAAAAAAGTCTCATAAGTTTTCTAATCCTACAAGCCAAGCACAAGAATATGACAACTTTCACCTCTCGTTTACTGGGTTCCAGCTTACTCGCTACAAGCATTGCTCTCGCTTCCTCTTTGGTTTCAGCCAACGCCGCACAAGCCTTAACCATTAACTTTGATAGCACCAGTACTTCAACCAATACTCCAGCTACAGGCGCTTCGGCTCAGGTAGATTTTAATTTCGTTGATGTAGCAGATGGTGTTCAACTTGATTTAACGTTACTCAATACCACAAATCAACTGGCTACTTCATTTGGGCTAGGAGCGACTGACTCGGAATTTGTAGCATTTGGATTCGATTTACCCGATTTTATTTCATCCTACACTTACAATAGTCTGAGCAGTCCCTTTACCCGGCTTTTCGCAGATGCTGAAATTAATGGTGCTGGGGGTAAAAATGTCTTTGACATTGGCATTCGCGTTACTGGCTCAGGAACGTTTGGTGGTGGACAAACAGCCGCCGGACTCAATTCAGGTGAGTCTGCACAAGTCAGCTTTTTCCTGAATACAACCTCTAATGCACAAGCGGTTGAACAAGGGTTTGCAAATTTATTTAATGGTCAAGAATTCCGCGCTGTCGCTCGCTTCCAAGCAGTCGATGGACCAGGGTTTAGTGGCGCTTCTGACAAGTTACTAGTTAGCACTATTTCTAACAGTGATCCTGGTGATGATGGCGAAGTTTCGGTTCCTGAACCAGGTACGCTAGTAGGTTTAGCCTTGATAGGTGGTTCCTTCGCCGCATCGCGTCGCCGCAAGTCTTGCTAACTATTCAATTGTTAATTGGCTGGTTGACGGGGGTTAGAAGTTGAGCCATACTTCTGACCCCTTTTTTTAGGGCGCACCGATGTCATTGGTGTCAACTTAAGCGCTAAAAGGTTTGTAGAGACTCCTCATGCTACGTCTGGGAGCAATGTAGAGACTCCTCATGCTACGTCTCTTAGCTGGGGAAGCTGGGGAAGGTTCAGTCTAGAGTTAATATTTTTCCATTGGTAGGATCTAGAAGTCTTGACCTCTTCGTTTACGAAGAGGTCTTAGACCCAATTAATCAATTGTCAATTATCAATTATTAATTATCCATTGATAAAAAATTCATTTAACCACTCTACTATGAACAATGAACCATGACCAATTAACAATGAACCTGCAACGATTAGTCATCTCACCCACGCAACGACAAAACCAACACATTCTCCTCACCGACAGCCAACAGCATTACCTGGTGCGAGTCTTGCGACTGAGTAAAGGCGATCGCTTTATTGCGATGGATGGACAGGGAAACTGGTGGTTGAGCGAGTTAGCGGCTAACTTGAGTGCAGCTATCATTATTGAATCTATTCCTATCCAAACCGAATTACCCTGTACTATTACCTTAATGGCAGCGATGCCAAAGGGGAGTGGATTTGAGGATATCATCTCCGGTGCAACCGAACTCGGTGTAACCTGTATCATGCCCATTAAGAGCGATCGCACGATTCTCAACCCCAGTCCCCGCAAACTGGAACGCTGGCGGCGTATCGCCCAAGAAGCCGCGGAACAATCAGAACGTCAGATTGTACCTAGGATTCTTGATCCCCTGGATTTTACCTCAGCCATTGAACAAGCTATCCACTCCACCACTCACTGTTATATTTGTGTCGCACGAGGTAACGTTCCTCATCTGTTAAATTGCTTACCCAACTCAGAAGTTTTCAACTCTAAACCAGAAAAGGGAGATGAGGGCGGGTTGAGTAACATCAGGGTGACAACAAACGATAGTAGTGAAACCCATCCCTACCTTCAAAACCAGGTGCCCTCGAACCCAGTGAAGGGTCAAAACCACGCCCTCGAACACGGTGAAGGGTCAAAACTTCCTGTTATCGCCATTGCGACAGGACCCGAAGGCGGCTGGACTCCCGCAGAAATCGAACAAGCCATCGTTGCTGGATTTCAACCCGTTTCACTAGGACACCGGATTTTACGTGCTGTTACCGCCCCGCTCATGGCTCTCTCTTTAATTGCCGCTAGTTTAGAGGTACAACAGGTAAATAGCCGGTAAAAAAGGATTAGATAGTATTGAGTTTTGCTCCCCTTGTTTCCAGACGTTCCACCGAAACGTCAAGACAAGCTCCCCCTGCTCTCGACGATTATGCTTGACCAAGTTACTGATGCCTTTAAACAAAAAGACTACCGCACAGCGGCTCGGTTACTCAAACAGTTAGCCAAGGAAGAACCCAATAACCCTTGGGTGCGACTCTATATCGGACGCTTACATGAAGCCACAGGTAAGCTAGACGCCGCAGAAACCGCCTACCGCAACTTACTCAAAAATACCACGCATCCCAAAGTTATGACCCAAGCGCGTCAGGGACTTGGGCGTTTAGAAGCCAGGGAACAGGAAAAACGTCGCCAAGCTTTAGCCCAAGCCACGGCTGACCCCCAAAATACCCAATTTGGCATTTTAATCCTCGAACCCATTGAACCCCAAGCCAAACCCACCGCCGCCCAAACTTTGGCGAAGATCATGCAAATTGATCCCTACACAGCACGCCTGCAACTCCCTACACGCGGCTGGCGGTTGTATAGAGTTGGACCCATTGGCGAATTAAAATTTTATGCGTCATCCCTACAGCAGGGTTCAGTTCCCTGTTTTTGGGCAATTCTGGCACAGATTCAATCCCTTAATGTGTTCAGCGTCCATTATTTTTCCCAAGTCAGTTCTGAGGAAGCTACAGTTGTCTGCGAAAATGATCAAGGTCAACTGGGTTCTCTCCCCTTCCAGTGGTCCCAAGTGAGTCAACTGGTGGAGGGACGCTTGCCTATTTTTGAACAAGTCGTGGATCTCGACGCTCGTGGTAAATTACAGCGTAAGACTCAAACCCAAGACTACGCCCAGTTTTGCGACTTGCATTTACCGACAAGAAAAACTATCCTGCGTTTGTGCGATCGCGATTATCAGTTTCAACAGGGAATTGAGCTATCCCTCCAGCAAAAGAGCCACCCAATCCAGGGAAAATCCACATCTTCCCTAAGCCATACAACCAATAGAATCAACTGGAATAACCTACGGGATTTTCTCAACCGCCAACTTCCTCAAACCCCAGTTTGGTCAGATTTCACTAGCTTTGCCGAAACTGCTCTCGATTACCGAGAAATGCTGACTCGTTTACCTGCTCACATTGACCTGTTTCGCCGTCAAGAAAGCCTCTGGGATTCTGCCTTTGAGCTATACAGTGGACTGGTTTTTCTGAAAAATGACTAAAGGTTTCCGGTTTATACAGCAAGTCTAGTGATAAAAGAGCGATCGCACTTCCTCACAGAAAACATGCGATCGCACTTACCTCAGTCTACGCCCCATCAAAGACAGGGTAACGCACCAGCGAGGGCTAAGATAGTGAATTGTGGCTTTGCCGAACAAATTCTACTGACTGACACAGCTAAAATTGTGGGATAGATGTGACCATTGAATCGGGCGCACGCCATGCGCCCCTACGGTTTCTGGATATAATTGTAATTCATCAAATAAGGTGTGCCACGCCACTACTAACTGACAATGGTTTGCAATGCCTGCCAAAGATGCCTTTCATCAGCTTGTTAGAACTGCCCTTGAGCATGAGGGCTGGACAATCGCTCAATGGATAAATTAGATTGGTATCGTCAACTAATTCAGGATTTGCTGAGGGCAAGGGCGAAGTTGCGTTCTGCCAATGATCCGATCAAAAGTCAAACCGTTTTCGATCGAGAAGGCGATCACTATCAGCTTGTCAATTTAGGCTGGAAAAATAACAACACTCGAATCTACGGCTGTGCCATCCATGTTGATATTATTGATGGCAAAATTTGGGTGCAACATGATGGAACGGAAGACGCGATCGCTGATCAGTTAGTTAAAAAAGGAGTGCCGAAGCAAGAGATTGTCTTGGCTTATCATGCACCTAATGTACGAAAATATACAGATTTTGCCCCAGGGTAACCTGAAGTTCCCCCCATAAGCTCTCATAATCTTCGTATAAACCTTTCTTTTTAAGGATTTCCAATTTTTGCAGCAAGCCCTAGCTAGAATCAGACAGAGAGCTTGGTTTGAATTTTCGACATATTGGGGTAGGCACTTGATCATCAATAAACGCTTGGTGCAAATCAATTTTAGTATAAGTCGTGCTTCTGCCATTTATATGGACTGAGACAGTTCCTCCACAACAACTGTTTTTTAACCATCCTTTAGCCGGAAGACGACTTAAATGGATAGGTTCAGAACTAGGCAGATTTTCAGCACATTGTTTGGATAGTTGAGTACACAAAATATGAGCCTCTGGAACCGATACACTTATCCCTTCTATGATTTCTTCACGAGGATTATTGAAACGATTGCGATCAATTGAAAAGATTATCAACTTAGGTTTGGTCAAATTACATAACTCTTGAGCAAATGCTTTGCCATCTGCGCCACCCGGTTTTCCGCCATGATGAGGGAAGACAAGTATATCCGTGCTGATATCAGGTTCGTCCTGTAGCAGATTTTCCAATCCTATTTTGTCAATATCTGCCGCTAATAGGGCGACTCGGTGAGAATTATGGACTATGCCAATCACAACGGATATGGAGTTGGAAGTCAATCGTCTCCCTTGTAAATCTCTTCCCCCAGCACCGCCGAGTATTAACTCAGGTGTGGGAGCCAGAACTTGTATATCTACTTGACCAATGTTTAACTGTCCTGTCTTAGTTGTGGTTAATTCCGTTGAAACTACCGTTCCAAAACGTTTTCTGGCATCTTTTAAAGCAATTCGTAGATCCTGCCAAATTTCACTCTTTTTAATGGCATCAGGATTTAAGTGAATATTGTGTATCCTGATATTCTTATCTAATAGCAGATTAACAATACCTGCAATATGGTCTGCATCTGCATGAGAAATCAAAATATGAGAAATGTCTTGAATCGCTCTATACTCAATAATTTCTCTTAATGTATTGCCATAGGGACAATCAATAACAACTACACCCTCTGTATCTTGGAGAACAGCACAATTACCGTGACCGACGTCTACAATAATCAGTTCAGGCAAGTCCATCATCGTCATCTGGCTCAGGTGCTAACTCAAATTTATCGAAGTATAAATCATCAGCGTTATCAGCTCCAATATTAACGTGAGCAAATAGACGGACACCTTTTTTTAATACATCAGACCGAATAGTCTCAGGAATCAGTGAAGCTGGAAAACGGACAGCCTTAGAGGGATTCCAACCAGGGACAATTGCATCGACAACAGGCTCATTAGATGCTTGATCAAGGTCAACAATTCTTACTAATGTTCTAGAAGGTTTTCTGGTAATTGGCAGATGACCACCAAGTTCTTGTTGACAAGCTTCAATTCCTTTGGTGATACTTGACGCATTTGCTTTGTCTCGACTTAACAATACAGGAATTTTTTGTCTCCATTTTCTAATGGAAAAAGAACTGTCAATTTCCACAAACTGAGATATCAGTAATGATGGAAACTTCCGATCATACAAAGTAGCGACTAATTCGGCACCCGAAAAGTTAGCCAGTCCAGAATTAGTCAAGCGATTATCACAAATAGCACCTTGAGTATTTTCTAAAATAACTGATGCTAAATCATTGACGTTTGTAAAATGTCCCTTGACGACTAAAAAGGGTTCATACCCAGCGTCTTCTACTTCCCAGCCAGTTGCTTCTGCTAATTCTGCTTCATCATCAACTATCGCTATTTTCTGATTAGATTGAATAACTGCCATAACAGCTAACCTCCAACAAGTGGTAGTTCTATAATAAATTCTGCTCCACCTAATTCTCCCTGAGCAATTGCCTGCACCTTGCCTCCCAAGTCAGTAACCGAATCTTTGACTATAGTTAGTCCCAATCCTGTACCCTCTGGTTTAGTTGTTTGACCCGGTAACCAAATTTCATTTAACTTTATATCTTTAATCCCAAGACCATTATCTAAAACTTTGATCTGCACATAACCTTCGACAATTTTAGTAGAGATTATGACTTGGCGTCCTTCTGTACGTGAACCTTCTACATTAAAGGCATTGATCGTATTGGTCAAAAGATTAGTAAAAATTGCTTCTAATAGAGCTGTACTTCCACGAATAAAATACTGATTATTAATACTATTTTTTATAACCTCTATTTTGCTGTCTTGAAGGAATGGATGAAATAGCTCAAGTATGTCATCAATTACCAGATAAACATCAATACGACCTGTTTTACGCTTTTCTCGCTTTAATAAATGTAACGGAAACCTAGAAAAACTCAGCAAAGATTTGCTAACTTTATAAAGTATATCTACAGGTTTTGCAAAAGACTTGAGATATATCTCTTCTGGTAGCTCTTGACCTTTTTTTTCTATTCGTTTAGCGGCTTTCTCGATTAACGTGACAGGTTTACCAGACTCATGAGCAAAAACGGCTGCTGTTGTTCCGGCTGTCGCCAGACTTCGATAGAGTTGAAGATCTTCCCGTAGTGCTTTTGTTTCACGCTCTTTTACCTCTTCGTACTGTTGAATTACCTTGCGTACTGTGTCACGGGATTGCTGTGGCACCGTTTTTTCAATAACACTTTCAATATTTCTTTTAGCAGAAATGACATCACGACTCGATTCTTTCTTAATTGTTTGTCGTCTCTTTTCAGTTTGTTCCAGCCTCTCTTTAGCCATCCAGTTCAATACATCAATGGCAAAGCGTTTTAGCTCCAGAAAAGCTTCATTTTCTATAAAACCTAGCCTATCAGTCTTTTGAATCAGCAGATCATCAGGATCATTGACAATTATCCGACCGATAACAGTACTTGTCGAGGGACGTACCTCTGGGTTTCTGGCTCGTGCATAATTTAATTTCAGCCAATCATCTCCTTGATCGCCATAGGGTTTCACCCGCAAACCCCTGTGGTATAAATGAACATTACCCACTTCTGATAGCCATTTTCTAACCTGTCCGAAAGAAGCTGTTTTTGTAGAGAAACTTTGAGGGTTTAGCAAAAATACCCATAACTCAAATTCTGCTGGTGCTGTTTTGTAATCTTCTTGAGCGATATCACCATTTTTGGAGTGAAATAGCAAATCCCCCTTCCAGTCCAATACAGAAGCTTCTACAATTCCATATCTATTAACTGACGACTTCAAATGATATTCAGCATCATCAAAATAAGATTCATTAACTTGTTTTTCAAGATCAGTAAATTCTGGAGCAATCAGCCGAGGGCGGAAAGCAATATCACTATCAAATGGATCTGCTAAAAATAAAAGTTCTCTGGCTAATCTTTTAACCTCTCGCCGACCCAACTTTATGTTTAAATTTTCAATTAAAATTTCCGTCCCTTGGGGCAAGTTAGCCATATCTTTTTGGACATCGAAGGAAATGTCTTCCACAACAGAGGCTTGCTCAAAATCTTGCCAATTAATAGTCAGAGAATACTCAACTTCAGGTTCATTTTTAGGTCGGGTTTTTAATTGTACTTTCGACCCTTGTCTCAACGCAGCTAACCGACCTAATCCCTTATCACCAACAGGTAGACGTCCTAAAGACGTAGGTTCGCGGGCGGCTTTTTTTGACCGACCTAGCACAAACCATCCCTCACTAATAGCCGCGAGATCCATACCAATGCCGTTATCTGAAATCAGGATCGAACCACCTGTGGTGTCAGTATTGATAAGCTCTACTGTACATTGGGTCGCATCAGCATCATAAGAATTCTTTACCAATTCGATAATTCCTTGGTCTGGATTAGGAATCAGTTCTTCACCTAATCTATTCAGGATATTGGGTGAAAACTTAAAATGCATGATTTTATCGCTGTGACTTGACAGCCAATCGCTCTGTTTAAGATTATACCTGAGTTCCATCGATAAGGTTGAGCCACGAACAAGTGATTCTATCTCTTACGAGAAAGAGCGATCGCACCCCCCACAGGAAATGCGATCGCTCTTACCCAAGTCTACGCCCCATCAGAGACGCAGACTCTAGACACTCAAGACTTAGCCTTGTTTTGCTTCAACTTCAGCCACCATCAACAGTGTCTTCATCACGGAGTCAGGGTTCAAACTCATCGAGTCAATACCCAACTCAACCAAGAACTTGGCAAACTCAGGATAGTCACTGGGCGCTTGACCGCAGATACCAATCTTACGACCATTCTTCTTCGCCTTCTCAATCACCATCCGCACCATTTCCTTAACCCCTTCATTGCGCTCATCAAAGATGTGAGCCACCAAACCGGAGTCGCGGTCAAGACCCAAGGTTAACTGAGTCAGGTCATTGGAACCAATGGAGAACCCATCAAACACTTCACTGAACTGATCAGCCAAGATCACGTTGCTGGGAATCTCGCACATCACATAGACTTGGAGTCCATTTTCGCCACGCTTCAAGCCGTATTTCTCCATTTCTGCCAACACCTTGCGCCCTTCATCGGGGGTACGGCAGAAAGGAACCATGGGGATCACATTCGTTAAGCCCATGTCATCCCGGACACGCTTGATGGCTTGACACTCTAAGCCGTAGGCTTCGGCATAGTTTTCATCGTAGTAACGAGACGCACCACGCCAGCCAATCATCGGGTTTTCTTCCTTCGGCTCAAACTGCTGACCGCCGAGGAGGTTGGCATATTCGTTACTCTTGAAGTCGGACATCCGTAACACCACCGGGTTGGGATAGAATGCCGCAGCAATCATTGCCACACCCCGCGCCAACTTATCTACGAAGAAGTCCGCCTTGCGTTCGTAGAGGTAGGTCATCTTGTAGATTTCCCGCTTGACTGTGGCATCTTCGAGCTTATCGAAGTTCAGCAGTGCCAAGGGGTGTGCCTTAATATGATTGGCGATGATGAACTCTAAGCGGGCTAATCCCACACCATCGCAAGGGATCGCCGCCAAACCAAAGGCTTCTTCTGGGTTACCCACATTCATCAAAATCTTGGTGCGGGTTGTGGGTAGGTTTTCCAGTTGGGTTTCTTGGACTTCAAAGGGTACAAGACCTTCATAAACCCGTCCTTCTTCCCCTTCGGAACAGGAAACTGTGACCTCTTGTCCACTCTTGAGGATACCTGTGGCATCACCACAACCAACAATCGCTGGGATTCCCATCTCACGGGCGATAATTGCCGCGTGGCAGGTACGTCCACCTTGGTTGGTGACAATGGCTGATGCCCGCTTCATGATCGGTTCCCAGTCAGGGTCAGTCTTGTTGGTGACTAAGACTTCTCCGGGTTCAAACTCATCAATCCGGTGGACATCCAGAATCACTTTAGCTTTGCCCTGACCAATCATTTCACCAACGGCGCGACCGTTGACTAGGACATCAGAGGTTCCTTGAAGCTGATAATGCTGGAGGACGCTTTTTGACTTCTGGGATTGGACGGTTTCTGGACGAGCTTGAACGATATACAACTCACCCGTTTCACCGTCTTTTGCCCACTCAATGTCCATGGGGGTATAGACACCCCGGACTTCGGAGTAGTGGTCTTCAATAATACAACCCCAGCGAGCCAGTTGGAGAATTTCTTCGTCGTTGATGGCGTATTTGATCTGTTCCGGCTCTGACACGGGTACGTTCTTGGTCAGTTTTGAACCACCGATGTCATAGATCATCTTGATTTCTTTGCTACCCAAGCGTTTTTCGAGAATTGGGCGATACCCTTGCTTGAGCGTCGGTTTGAATACAAAGTATTCGTCGGGGTTGACAGCACCTTGAACAACGTTTTCACCCAAACCATAGGCGGCGGTGACTAGGGCGGCATTCTTGAAGCCCGTTTCTGTGTCGATGGAGAACATGACACCAGACGAGGCTAAGTCAGAGCGCACCATTTTCTGCACACCAACTGAAAGGGCCACATCAAAGTGATCAAACCCTTTGAGGGTGCGATAGGAGATGGCTCGGTCAGTAAAGATGGAGGCAAAGCAGCGATGACAGGCGTCTAAAACGTCTAGGACACCGTAGACGTTCAGGTAGGTTTCTTGCTGACCCGCAAAGCTGGCATCGGGCAAGTCTTCAGCCGTAGCGGATGAACGGACAGCTACGTCAACGGCTTGGGTTTTCTCCTTGCATTCTTCTTGGTATTCCGGCTCAAACCGCTCGCAAAACTCAGCGGTGACTCCATACCGTTCGCACAGCTTCAGGTAAGCTTCCGCGATCGCGGTTCGCAGGTTTTCTGGGAACGGTGTGTTCAGAATCAAAGACCGCGCTTGCTTACCCCTGACTCGCAGGTTACTCATATCCTCGACATCGAGGTCAGAAAACAGTTCGCGTAGCCTTTCTTCTAAACCTGCTTCCTTAATGAAGTAACGGTATGCATAAGCCGTCGTCGCGAATCCGGTGGGAACCCTGACGCCCTTAGCCGTCAGTTGTCGGATCATTTCGCCGAGGGAGGCGTTTTTACCACCCACCAAGGGAATGTCTGAAATTCCTACCTCTTCAAACCACAGAATCAGAGCTTGCTCTTTAGACGATTGAGATGTTGTTGTTTCAGTAGCTGCAACCATTCAGTATTTCCTCCTACTTTTGGTTTCAGGTTCAGTTTACCGAGAGTCAGCCTGGAAAATTACTTTAGGTAATCTTTTCTTTAGGATCGGCTGTTTTTTATAGAACCATACTTCACAATCAAATTCGTAGTGATTTACACATTTAGTAGTAATTTACACATTTATCTTGTCGGAAGTCTGGTTATATTCCTGTTCATCGCTAATCTAGCCCTCAACTTAACTTGAGAGTTTAAGCCGTCAGCTAGACTATCATTCCTTATCCCTATAGTCTGGATAGATTTAATTGATGTTTATCTTCATCAATTTTTTAGATTTTGACTTAGGGAGTAGATATATCAAACCCAGCCTTGTCGCGCTTGGGCGAGTTTGTAGCGTTGAAAAGTTACAGCGTTCTCCTTGAAGAATTGTTTAGCTAAAGGAGACTAGAAAAGTCGGAAACAGTCCTTTCTTTTAGAACACTTCTACCATAGCAGACTATCGAAAAATAGACAAGCAGTAACAGCTAATCTAAAAAAATAAAGCCACTATCTATATGGATATTAGCAACAATAATATTGTTTATTTGGTTGGTAACGCGAATGATAGCTCTGGTTGTTATACATCATTAGTTTAGATGTCTTACATTTTTCAATGATCCCCAGCTAGATGTGTCAAACCTTGTCTATTTATAGATCCATTTTGTGTTTATTTAGACAAACTCATTATAATTAAGATAGGGAATTTATACGTTTAATAGAGCGGATTCTCTTCATCCAACCTATCCAAAGTCTTTTGAATAGTTAAAACAATGGTGTTAAGGGGACTTCCTGGGGGTTGACGCTTTCCTTCCCCCGGTAAGAGTACGAGAATGACCTGTCCCTCTAGAGCGCGATCGACACGAATCTTTTTTTGAACATCCATAATTCCCCTTCCCCTATCCATCGGACTCATCCTCATCAGCAAATATGTTCAGGAGCGTGTTTATCTGAATTTTCCTGACACCCCCTCCACCCAGACATGCCTCTGCGGCTGACTTACAAAAGGAGCTTTACCTCCGAGTGACTCTTACCTTGCTAGACATGATAGCGCAATCACAGATTCTGACAAGATCTAAATTAGGATTGTAAACTTATGTAAAACAAACACGCTGTATCGATCATGATTTCTCGTCGCACCCTGGTGAACATTCTCTTGGCAAGTTGTCTAGCTTGCTTAACTTGGTTACACGTCACTCCCGCCGCTTATGCTCTCGGCGGTAAACAACCGCCACTAAATGAGCCTGCACCAGAGTTTACGCTACCGACTAATAGTGGGGATGGGGAGGTATCGCTCTCCGATTACCGGGGGAAATGGGTGGTTCTGTACTTTTATCCCAAGGATTTTACCTCAGGTTGCACTCTAGAGGCTCGTCGCTTTCAGCAAGATTTGCCTGAATATATAGAGAGAAATGCCCAAATTTTGGGAGTGAGTGCAGATGATGTAGACTCCCATGCCGATTTTTGTGACTCAGAGGGGTTGAAATTCCCCCTTTTAGCAGATACAGATGGGTCAGTGAGTCAGGCGTATGGCTCTTGGATGGGGTTTATCTCCCTACGCCATACTTATATCATTGATCCTGATGGCATCTTACGGGAGACATTTCTCGGCGTTCGACCGGCGATTCATAGTACAGAGGTACTGGCACGGTTGGATGAGTTGCGATCGGTGACCTAAGCATCATCCACTACCAGAAGGAACTTGTAGGGGCGACCCGCTTGCATTGGTGTCAACTTAAGCGCCAACAGCAGGGGGAGCAGGGGAAGCAGGGGGAGCAAGCAAGAGGAGGCGATTGAAATCGCTGCTACACAAACTTTCGTCCGCCTGCGCGGACTGGGTTATAACAAGGGTAGCGTTCCCCGGATTTGGTATCACACTTCTAGTCCATTCAATTGGATCGGGTCGCCCATTATTGAACCCATGAGGCTTTCTTCACAACCCATGAGCCGCCAACCGATATATCTACCCTTTGCAGAAGGAAAATGGCAAATGAGAATGAGTCTCAAAGCCCTTGCTCCCCAGGATTGGATTGAAATTGATGATCAGTTTGTCAAGTATTTGTTACAAAAAGATACTCTGCTCAAGTCTCGACATTCAGAGGTATTTGCTAGTCTCCCCGGAACCGAAGCCAGTCAGAAAGAGGTTCTAGATTTACTGCTTGATCATCTGCTGAAACGCTTTCCCCACCATTATCGACGCCACGGTCAAACTATTGACGCGATCGCAACAAATCAAGTTTGGCATATTCCTGACTTTGAGTCAGCACCTCTGGATTTAGCTGGGCGTCTGGTACAGGAGGATTTATTATTGATGGAGCGATCGCGTCAAGGATATCGTTTAGTCGCGGCTTCTCTCTGTTTTCCTTTACGTTGGCGACTGCGAGAAAAGTTGGGGTGTCCTCTGACTCAAATCCACGCCCCGGTTCCGGGATATTCTGAAAAACTGGCGCATCCTGTGGATAAGGTGTTCAATCGCCTCAAATCCAGTCATCCCGTTTGGCGATTAAACTGGAGTATTGTTGAGTCCCCCGAACTATTTTTCCCTCCAGAGAACGCCAAACCCGGTTGGGAAACAACGATAAATTGCCAAAACGCTGGGGATAAGCTGTTTTTGAGAATTGAACGTCAGACATTAAGACGCTTAACCGGGAGTGGTGACATTCTGTTTACCGTGCGTACCTACGTGCATCCCTTGCGAGTGCTTGAAGATAATCCCCAGATGGCTCATAATTTAAGGGAAACTATCCAGCAAATTCCCCTTGAGATGCAGAATTATAAAAACTTACTGCCAATTCAGGAAGTGCTTTTGGGGTATCTTGAGTATATAGCTAGTTTCAAGCCTTTGTAAAATGGCAGCCTGGGTTGGACAAGTTTTTCAAATACTTTTACGTTCACACACAATTTATTGAAAACAGCCATATTACTAAATGATTTAATGTTCAAAAACTAAAAATAAATAATTCTTAATCTAGTAAATTAGTTTAATATTTCATTGTTGTAAAGTTTAATGTATCAGTATGGCGAAAAAAAATAACACTTTAAAAAGCAGTACGATAAATAATTCATCTCCTCTAGTATCACTTTATTGGGATTGCCAAAATGTTAAAGTCAGCCAAGAGAGAGCCGAGTTTTTGCAAGCATTTGCCAACGAACAAGGTGATGTAATTTGTCAAAAAGCATATTCCAATTGGCAGCGAGAAAATAAAGACTATGCCAAATTTTTAAGTGGTATTGGTTTTAAAAGAATTAATGTTCCCTCCTTCACCAGGAACAGCGTAGACAATCAACTAATAGTTGATTGTATTGAAGAAGCCTATAGTAATGCCTCAGCTAATATCTTCATTATCGTATCAGGAGATGGTGACTTTACTAGTCTAGGTCATGTCTTAAAAAATAAAGGGAAGAAAGTCATAATTTTCGCTCAACAAGGTGGGGTTAGTCAGAGTCTAATTGATATTGCTGATGAATCCCACATCATAGAAAGATTAGATGAAATATCCAAACTTCCTTCCTTCCGCGACCCTTCTCTTCTCAATCGTGCCCTCACCCACCGTTCATACATTAACGAAAACCCTAGTGCAGGTGAAGACAACGAACGTTTAGAGTTTCTCGGTGATGCTGTACTAAATTTTATTAGTGGTGCGTTTCTCTATAATTATGATCCAGCGATGAAGATGAGCGAATCTAAACTTACACGTCTGCGAGCTAAATTAGTTGAAGAGCAACAGTTAGCAATATTTGCAAAAGAACTAGATTTATCTAAAAAAATGAGGTTAGGTCATGGTGCTATAAAAGAAGGAGGACGCAGAAATCCGTCTTTGCTCAGTGATACGTTTGAAGCCGTTGTTGGTGCTTACTTTCTCGATTCAGGTATTGAGGCAGTTATCACTTTTATTAAACCTTTGTTAAGTTCTGCAATTAGAGACCTCTGTTCCACTGAAACAACTCTAGATAATAGTATTCTCGTGGACTCCAAGGGTCGATTTCAGCAGTGGGCATTAGAAAAGTTCGTCCAGAATCCCGAATATTTTATTATCGATGAGTCGGGACTAGATCATGCCAAAGAATTCACGGCTGAAGTGCGCGTAAATGGTAAAGTTTACGGTGTCGGAAAAGGTCGCCGTAAACAAGATGCTGAAAAACTTGCAGCCGAAGCAGCACTTAAAAAAGTTGGAGTGGGATAAATCTGCGTGACCCACAGGATAGTGGCGTGGCACAGCTAAAATGGGAGATTAGCATTACATCCAGAAATTCATCAAATGGTTTTGGCAAGGAAGTCCTCAACCCCAACAAAATCTACGACACCCACCTGATCTGGATTATTGGGATTATCGGGATTTTCGCGGTTGTAGGGGCGAGTCGCTGCATATCGTAGGTGGTGTGAGAATTAAGGTATATCGACTCGCCGTTGTCCAAATGCGGTGTCAGATAGTTTCCGCTATCTAATACGGGGTTCCCCTGATCAAATTAAAGGTTGGGTGATGTTAATTGAATGCGGCGGGTCGCCTCTACCATTGTGTTTGGGTACACCGTGTAGTGCGATATATATATGAGTTGGGTTACTCTTCGAGAAGGCTCCTCGCCTACGTACCAAGGGCCCAACCTACATCTTGCCTCCACACCTGTGGAAAACGGAAACTTTATTTAGATTGGGTATTGACTTAGGCACAACAGCTTGCTATCGTGTCCAGTAATAGGCATCTCGTTAAAGTTTCATAGAAAGTCCTCAGCTATGCTCAACTACAACAACTACTTTTATTTTTGGTTTAGGGAGGTTCACCGGAGGTGAGTAGAGTTCCTCATGGAACCCCCCGGTGGACCGCAGAGCGAAAGCTGCGGTCTTTTTGTTTTTTAAGGAGTATCTGGTAAGCAACCCCGGTCTAAAGACGCGGAGCAAAAGCCAAGCAAGTTGAAGCTGTGCTTACCAGCCTAAGTCTTAATTGACTACGTTATCGGCAAGTGTTTAAGACCTACCAGTAGATGCGTAGCTAGTCTGCTGCTCTAGAACCGAAAAGTTAAACAGTTTTAAGGTCACTGAAACAGTGCTTTTTGGATAGTTACCGACCGATAACATTGGCGAAGCTAACTTTACCCGAAAGGAGATTGAGGCAACCATACCTCACAGGAGGGGCAACCATACCCCTCCACCCCGAAAGGGGTATGCGGTTTTAACCGCTACCGCGCGTTCCTCCCCGGTCTGAAGACACGGGGTTTCCCACAACGGAGGAGTTCTAATGACAAAACGCACATTAGGCGGTACTAGCCGCAAGCAAAAACGCAAATCCGGATTTCGCGCCCGCATGCGAACCAAAAACGGTCGAGCTGTGATTAAAGCCCGCCGGAGTAAGGGACGTTATCGTCTAGCGGTGTAATGTCACCTGGTAAAGGCTCAGGACTTACGCCAAATTCACCATTAGGCGTCGATAGTACTATAGGGTGCTTGATCAGGCGCCCTATAGCCCCTTCCCTGACGAATGACGAATGACGAAGGAAAAAGGACAAATAACAATTGTTGCCTCAAGCAAATCGACTCAGGCATTGGCGAGATTTTAAGGCAGTATACCAAAAGGGAATTCGTCGCTATGGACGCCATTTAACAGTGCGAGGGTTGCGCTTGCCTAGGATTATCCATGAGGATGTTCTAAGTTCAGACAACTCACAGCTTAATCGGTTAAGCCAGCCGCCTACTCGCATTGGTATTTCCGTCAGCCAAAAAGTCAGTAAAAAAGCCGTTGTCCGTAATCGCTTGAAACGACAGATTAGAGCCGCTTTGCGCCAATTATTGCCGCGACTGAAACCGGGTTGGTACGTCATAGTTGGAGTACGTCCCAACGCCTTGGAGTGCGAATATGCTCAATTTTTGCAAGAATTAGAGCAGTTATTGGTAGATGCTGAGGTAATAAATGGGCATTAAAGAAGAAACCTATTATGAGGGGGGTCCCCACGTCGGTGACTTGATTATAAACATTTTGCTGGGGTTCACGGTTATCGCCTTGCCCTTAACCATTGGAGCGGTTGTGCGGGCGTTGTGGCTGCGCTATCGGATTACCACTCGCCGCATTTCGGTGACAGGAGGATGGCAAGGGCGCGATCGCACGGATATTGTCTACTCCGAAATTGCTCAACTGCGGAAAGTTCCCCGTGGTATCGGTCTTTGGGGAGATATTGTGGTTATCCTGAAAGATGGTAGCCGTTTAGAACTGCGGGCTATGCCTCAGTTTCGCGAAATTTACGATTACATCGGTGAAAAAGTGTCTGCCAAAACGGGTAAACCTCTGGATTCCGTTAAGGCTTAAAGTATAGCGGCGGTGAGCAGGAGGGCAATATTCCTAGGGTTTGGGTGTAGGGTACGGGAAATAGTTGAACTTCTTTATACCGCTCAAAAATTTCCCGTAACTTTTGATACATTTGCCCATTGGATTTCTCTGGGCTGCCAAAGAGGGCGATCGACGCCAAAGTCGCCCCATCCGATTACAGCTTAGATTCTTAAGAGCGATAAATTGGGTGACATTGCCTCCCATTGCCGCCAATATTCGATAAATTAGATTCAGAAAACGTTACAGCGCCTAGGTTGAATTTATACGAATGGATTTTGGTATCGGGTTTCTCTCTAACAACGTCATGCTGCCAATCCTGGATTTTTTCTACGGGATTGTGCCTAGCTACGGTCTTGCCATCGTGGCACTGACTCTGGTAATTCGCTTTGCTCTCTATCCCCTGAACGCAGGCTCCATTCGCAACATGAGGCGCATGCGAATTACCCAACCCTTAATGAAAAAGCGGCAAGAGGACATTCAGAAACGCTATGGCGATGACAAGGTGAAGCAACAAGAGGAAATGAGCAAACTCTTCCAGGAGTTTGGTAATCCCCTAGCTGGCTGTTTCCCTGTCCTGCTACAAATGCCTGTTTTATTTGCCCTATTTGCCACATTGCGGGGATCACCGTTTTCTAATGTGAACTATACGGTGGATGTTCAAATCTTTCCCCAGGAAAAAATGGAGTTCATCCAACCCCAAGCCTTTGCCACCAAACCCCAAAATATTTACTTTGCCGATGGTGTGCATGCACCAGTCGCCGCCGTATTACCGAGCGGTAATCGTTTAGTGGTGGGGGAGAAGACGCCAATCGACTTTCAATCCGTTGAGGGGAAATCCTTAAGCACCCTGAAGCAGGAATATCCAGACACCAAAATTATTCCTCAATGGGAAATCACCAAAGGGGAAGATAAGGTGCGCTTGAGAGAAGATGGCACCATTGAAGCCTTAGCACCGGGCGAGGTAACGCTCAAGGCAACGATTCCAGGATTGGCGGCAGATCGAGGATTCCTGTTTATTGACGCCTTGGGACGGGTGGGTGCCTTTGAAGAGGATGGCAGCATCCACTGGGATATTGTCGGCATGATTCTATTTTTTGGCGTGAGTTTGTATGTGAACCAGATTCTCACCGGTCAGAATGCTCCAAGTGGTTCATCCCAGCAAAACACGGTGAATAAGATTACCCCAGTTTTATTTTCTGGGATGTTCTTCTTCTTCCCCTTACCAGCCGGGGTGTTGATGTATATGGTGATTGCTAACGTTTTTCAGACGCTACAATCCTTTATTTTGATGCGAGAACCCCTACCGGAAAATATCCAGAAAATGGTTGAGGAGCAAGAAAAAGCGGAACGGAAAACCCAATCGAAAGAAAACTCAGGCGAAGGGCGAGAATCACTGCCATTTGAACCGAAACGTTCCAAGAAAAAAGCGTCAAGTTAGTTATGAGTAATCAGCAGCGGGGTCAGCAGTGGCTGGAAGAGTTGCTACGCTTATCCAATGTGTCGGCGACGGTGCAAGTCACTGATGAGAACCAAGATAGTAAAGCGAGCTACTGGTTGACCATTGACCAAAGCCAATTGACCGAGGCAGAAATTCAAACCCTGATTGGCACCAATGGTGAGGTTCTGGATGCGCTACAGTATTTGGCAAACGCAATTCTTAACCTCGGTCAGCTACCAGTAGATCAGGCGGCGTATACCGTTGAACTCAATGGTTACCGTCTGCGGCGTCAAGAGGAACTCCGGATACTAGCAGATCAGGCGGCTCAGAAAGTGCGGGAGACCGGTCAAGATTATGAATTGCGATCGCTCTCCGCTGCAGAACGCCGTCAAGTGCATACGTTTCTTCAGGAATGTGAAGATTTAGAAACCCATAGTCAGGGTCAAGAACCAGACCGCCGCTTAGTGGTTCGTCTACGTCCTTGAGTGGCGATTATGGTGGGTTGTTTGCAGCAAAGGAGTGGCATCATGGAAGCAGTTTATATTCCTGGATTGCTTAAATTACCAGAGCAAACCGATGTGATTCAGGTGAATGAATTCCTGCCTGATTTAGAAACTCTAACGCCCGTGCGAGGAGGCTTACAGGTTAAGCATCAAGGGAATTATTTGGAAGTATCGGCGCAAGCGGAAACGATTATTACCCTAGCCTGTAACCGTTGCTTGCAGCAGTACAATCATCGGTTAACCTTGGATGTGTCTGAACTGGTTTGGTTAGATGAAGCCGCCGACCAAAAGGATCAGGGTGTCCTAGAACGAGAAACGCCCTTGGAGGAGTTGGTGGAAACATTACATCCCCAAGGGTATTTTGATCCCCATAGTTGGCTTTATGAGCAATTGTGTCTAGAAATTCCTCCCCGACAGTTATGTGACGCCAACTGTCCAGGAATTGTTATTGATGAGAATAGCACCACTAAGCCAACAGACCGACGTTGGGATGCTCTGGAAATTTTGAAGGGACAATTGCCCAAATAATGGTCATTTGCCCAGATTTATGTAGGTAGGGGTGGGTTTAGAAATTAATGTTGATGATTTTTCCTAACTGAGATAGAAAACCCGCCCTCCTCTCATTGAACAGAGGTAAAATATAGGTTTGGTGAATGATTCGGTTTGAGGTTGTCGCATTTAACCCCAGTACACCATGAGTTTTAATGATGAGTTTGAGCTGCTTCTACGCGCCCGCTACCCCCTGATTTACATCCCCACCCTGGAAGAAGAACGAGCCGAAGTCGCGATCGCACAGGTGGCTCAACGCTTGGGTGAACGTGGGGTTTATCTGTGGGATTTTGTCGATGGCTATCAAGGGAACCCTAATGATCAAGGGTTTGGACGCCGCAATCCCTTACAAGCCTTAGAATTTGTCGAGAAAATCCCCCCGAATGCCCCTTCTATCTTTATCCTCAGAGACTTTCACCGCTTTCTAGACGATATCTCCGTTTCCCGTAAACTGAAAAACCTGGCGCGACTCCTCAAATCCCAGCCGAAAAATATTGTCATCGTCACCCCCCAAGTCGCCATCCCCCCAGACTTAACTGAAGTGCTGACAGTACAAGAGTTTCCCCTACCCGATGTCTCACAAATCAAAGCCGAAATTAGTCGCTTAGTCGCCGCAACCCATCAATCCCTCAGCGACAAAGTTTTAGATGAACTGGTGCGCTCTTGTCAAGGGTTATCCTTAGAACGGATACGCCGGGTATTAGCCAGAGCGATCGCGGCGCGGGGACAAATCCAACCCGATGACGTGGAAATGGTGCTAGAGGAGAAACGCCAATCGATTCGTCAAACCCAAATCTTAGACTATTACCCCACCGCAGAAAGAATTTCCGATATTGGTGGCTTAGATAACCTCAAAGACTGGCTGCTACGTCGAGGCGGTGCTTTTACTGAACGCGCCCGACAATATGGATTACCCCATCCCCGTGGCTTGCTATTAGTGGGAATCCAAGGAACTGGAAAATCACTCACCGCCAAGGCGATCGCTCACCATTGGCATCTTCCCCTATTACGCTTAGATGTAGGGCGTTTATTTGGCGGCTTAGTCGGAGAATCCGAATCCCGTACCCGCCAAATGATTCAACTCGCCGAAGCCTTAGCCCCCTGTATTCTTTGGATTGACGAAATTGACAAAGCGTTTGCGGGAGTGGAATCCAAAGGCGATTCCGGTACCGCTAGTCGGGTGTTTGGTACATTTATCAACTGGTTAGCCGAGAAAAAATCTCCCGTCTTTGTCGTCGCCACAGCCAATAATATCCAAGCACTCCCTCCTGAAATGCTGCGGAAAGGGCGATTTGATGAAATATTCTTCGTTGGCTTACCCTCTCAAGACGAACGCCAAGCTATTTTTGAACTGCACTTAGGGCGACTACGGCCTCATAACCTAAAGAACTATGATCTAGAACGACTAGCTTACGAAACCCCCGACTTTTCCGGTGCAGAAATTGAACAAACCCTGATCGAAGCCATGCACATTGGCTTTAGTCAAAATCGAGATTTCACCACTGATGATATATTAGAAGCCGCCAGCCAAATCGTTCCCCTCGCTCGTACCGCCCAAGAACAAATTCAATTTCTCAAAGACTGGGCGGCGGCGGGAAAAGCACGTATGGCGTCTAGAGATACTCGTTTGAGTAGTCGGATTCAGCGTCAACTCCAATAAAAATTTGTAGTTGTGATCCTTGAGTTTGCTAATTGGGCATAGTTTTGTATAGGATCTCTTTTCACTATTATCGTTTCTTACCTCACAAAAGATGCGACTAAACCCGCCCCATCCAAGTGAGAGACTTTTGAGTTTTTTTTAGGAATGACAAATCCTATGATTTTATCAGGTATTGCCAAATTTTTTATCGGTCTTATTCTGGGTATTACCATACTATTAGCAGGAGGTGGCGCTGTCGCCTATTACTTTTTCACAAAATTGTCAGCGAATCCAGCTAAACCCATTTTTGCTGAAGAACAACCAGCCCAGCCAGTTAAATCTCCCGATTCAGCTAAGAAACCCGCCCAATCTACCCAGAAGCCGAAACCTAGTCCTAGTCCTAGTCCTACTCCCAGTGAATCCCCAGAACCCGAGGAATTACCCCCTGGCGCTTATGAAGCGAGGGTAACTTGGCCCGAAGGATTAAGCCTGCGCGATTCTCCCAGTCTTGATGCCAATCGCATTGGCGGGGTAGCCTACAATCAGGATATTATCATCCTTCAAGAAAGCGATGATAAAAAATGGCAGAGAGTGCGATTGGCAGAAGGTGAACAAGAAGGTTGGGTTAAGGCGGGAAATGTTGAGCGATTCGAATAAGTGTAGAGACGATTCGAATAAGTGTAGAGACGCGCCATGGCGCGTCTGTATTTAGACCCTGTGCTTCCCTCAATCGCATGGTTTGTAGGGGCGGGTTTTACTACTATCGTTTCCTTAGCACCCATAAGTAACTAAACCCGCCCCGATCAAATGACAATGAACCATCAACCAATGGCTAGAAACATGCTTTAAGATTAATATCGCCCAGTTGGGGAAATCCATTCGATATCCACCCAGCCGTCGGGGCGGTAATCCTCACCCATTCCCGTCCGGCGTCATCTAGTCTAAATTGGGGCGGATCAGAAAGAGTGACGCGATCGCCAGGGAAGACACCACCCACTCTCGCTGAATTCGTATTGGGACCCTCCCGAATCGCTAACCCTTCTTCTTCTTCATAAATCACTCGGCGACAACGGTTAGGCGGTGTGGGTGAGGGCGTAGTTGCAGCAGTATTCCCCGGACAAGGCTTAAGATCTTTCGCTTGGACAAATCCACTAATTGGAGAACGAATTGCAATCCAACCATTCCTACCACTATCTTCGGCGATGATGACTTGCTCGTCAGCTTGTAAGGCGCGAATTGGATTGGCGGTAGAACGTTCCGCGTAGATAAAACTTGACTGCGTCGCCGCCCGACATTGCCCACTCAGCCCTTGAGTGAGCAGAAAAGAACTTGTCGGGTTATACTCATGTTCGATGATGTTGCGCCCTATTAACCCACTGGGCGATAGTCCAGTTGTGTAAACGTTTAACGATTCAACAGAAATGGTATGAGAGGGCTTTGAGGAGAATGTCACACCCTGGTGGCTGATAATGTTTCTGTCAGAATTTATCTTTACATTTTCTTGGGTATGAACAAAAGTGGTCACAAACGGGGTCTGTCCTGCACCAACAGCTACACTCGCCGTTACTGTCCAACCTTCTACTAAAGCAAATCCTAACACCAAGAGTGCGGCTGGCTTACTCCATTGGCTAATTTTGCTCATCCTAATCACTCCTCAATCTGATTTAGCATCATGTCCGCTTGAATACACACAATTGCAATTTCTAACCAGTGCGATTGCTTTACCGCCAAGACCCGGATATATCATCAGTGGTGAACCGGACTTGATCGCAGTAGTTGCTCAATCACTGGGCATAACCATCATCCATCAAAATAGCGTAACATCGAGATTATATTAAGAAAGTTAGCTAAATCTAAATCTTGATTGCAATACTTCAGCAAAGACTTCAGTTAAACAAAAGAGAGTGGTACGGTTAGAAAACTTGTCTAAATTGATCCAAAATCCGAAAAATACGCATGTACCACAAAAATACAAATAAAGATATCTGGACAGCATTAATTACCGCCGCCTTGGGTGCTGGAATCGTCACCTCCTTTGCCGTAAGTCAAGGTCAACACCCCATATTAGCCTTGACAATTACCGGCATAGCAGCGCTGTCGGCGGTTCTCATCGAGCGATCAGGATTAATTTGACATCCTCCCCAACAGACAACGATAACATACCCCCCCATACCATTTTCCCAGATAGCTTGATAAACTAGCAATAAAAGCTATCGGGGAAACCTATGGAAACCCTTGCCTATAGCCATCTTGTCTGGGCGTCGGAAAGCCAAGCCGAGGTGGTTCTAGAGAGTTTAAATCTGGATGAGTGGCAGCCGACCAAGCCTTCGGCTGCCGTACCCTGGCATTGGCTATTATTCGCCATCATCCTCAGCAGCCTAGGAATCACAGATAAAGCTGTAGCCCAAACGCTACAGCAAGGAAGTCGTGGAGCTCAAGTCTTTGAGATTCAACAGCGTTTGCGGGAATTAGGCTATTTCAATCAGCAACCCACCGGTTATTTTGGTCAAATCACCACAGATGCTGTCCGGCAATTTCAACGCACTCAGGGACTGGTTCCGGATGGAATTGTCGGTCAACGCACTCAATCTTTCTTGTTCGATAACCTTAAGAGTCTTTCCCCCTTCGATTCTACCCTTACCCTGACAACTTTACCTCCCCCGAGTTCCATGATCGGCACATTGCCTACCCCTCCGAGTATCGGGAACATCTTAACCCCTCCTAGAGGGCAAGTGACGCCGCCGCCTCCCATTCAGACGCAACCGTTTAACCTGCGAGAGTTGCGTCCCGGCGATCGCGGTGAAGATGTCGTTGAACTTCAGCTAAAGTTAAGACAGGCAGGTTTTGATCCAGGTCCTGTTGATGGTATCTATGGCGCCCAAACTCAGGACGCTGTGGAGCAGTTTCAGGATGCGAATAATCTATTTCCCGATGGCGTGGCGAGTCAAGACACACTTCAGGTGTTGGGGTTAATCCCGACTCCTGAATCCAATCCCTATGTTGTCATTGTCCCCATTTACAATGGTGATACACTTACCCGAGTGCAACGATATGCGTCGGGGGCGTTTACCGCAGACTCCGGGCGGGGCAAATTTGTCAATGCTGGCTCATTTACAGATCGTAACACTGCCGAAAGTCTTTCCCATCAGCTGCGATCGCAGGGTTTGGATGCACGGGTGGCGTATTTTCGCTAAGATTCACACCCAATGTATCGTAACAGAATCAAGCAATCTTTTATTCTTAGCCAAGGGAAAGACAGAGAAGTACCTAGACATAAATTCTTTCCGCTGTACTAAGAAATGTTAAAACGTCAAATCCTTACTGTTAAGATTTCCCTGTTTCCTATTCCCTTGTCCTCATGCTCAACTTGAATTGGGTTCGACTATTTAGAGGATCTTCTACAGGTTATCAGCCAACACCAGCTAACCACCTGAACATCAGTCGGCTGACAGATTTACTATTTGGCGCAGGCTCTTTAAATTGAATCAATAGCCATTCAATTCCAGCCTAAGTTAATGTTATCATTGATGGGGTTGCTTCTACTATGAATTCATCATCAGTTCCACGCCCAATGAAAGACCAACAGGATAGTCAGTTTACACCTGAATCAGAGGTTATGCCGATGTCTTTAGCTAGTGAAGATAGCGGTCTTTCAGTTCGTAAAAAAGTTAGAATTCTTAACTTATATATTGATAATTTTTCTAAAGATGAGTTTTTAAAGAAATTAAAGCAGGGTGTGGTCTTTACTCCTAATGTCGATCATCTCATGCAATTACAAGAAAATCGACAGTTTTTACAGGCTTATAAAGCCGCTGATTATTTGATATGTGATAGCCAAATTCTGGTTTACGCCTCTAGATTTTTGGGTACTCCCTTCAAAGAAAAATTATCGGGTTCAGATGTCTTTCCAGAGTTTTGCCACTATCACAAAAATAATCCAAATATTCGCATATTTTTATTAGGAGCCGCTCCGGGCGTAGCCAAGAAAGCTCAAGCAAGAATAAACGCTAAAGTTGGTCGGGAAATCGTCATAGCCGAATATTCACCCCCTTGGGGATTTGAAAATGATGAACAAGAATGCCAAAAAATTGTGCAACTGATTAATGATTCAGGCGCTACAGTGTTGGGTGTAGGAGTCGGGGCACCGAAACAAGAGTTGTTTATCAGTAAATACAAAAACCAATTTGATGATCACATTAAAATCATTATGGGAATCGGTGCAACCATCGATTTTGAAGCCGGTAATGTCAAAAGAGCGCCAATTTTTCTCAGTGACATCGGCTTAGAGTGGTTTTATAGGTTCATGATTGAACCGAGACGATTGTGGAAGCGATATTTTGTCGATGATGTAGGTTTCTTGTGGCTGATATTAAAACAGAAGTTAAAGATTTATAAGCCTCCTTTTTAGAAGATAGATTCATCCATTATAAAGTCTGCTTCGATACTGGAACTAAGAGTTGTAGAGACGTTGGATGCAACTTATCTACACAAGAGATTATTTTGCCGCTTTTGTTACAGTTTTTCGTTAATTGCTAGCATCAATTTCGATTACCCTAGACATAAATTGGGTTAACTCAGTTCTGTAAAGAGGCAAAGGTTTATTGTTGCTGTTCCCTGTTCCCCGTTCCCTCTTGAAGTAAACTTTATCAAAGCTTTATTGATAGTCATCTAGGGTTTCATTTAAAATGGATGAAGCAGACTCGCCAATTGGCAAAAAAGTATTGTGTGAGACACCTAGGGATAGAGACAGTTGGCTCAATGGTCTGGCATAATAGACATGCCAGGAACTGTTGCTAAAGAAGGGTTTGGGTGCGGTACAGTCAACATGACAGAGGTCAACATGGAAATAGAACGGGATTCTGCACTTTCATCAAACGGCAAGGGCGATAGACTTGATCCGCCGTTGTCCTCCGATTTTGCTGATGAGGTGACAGCGACTCCTCAACGCGGATTGAATTTGCGTCCCTTGTTGCGAACCGCGAAGCGGAAAGCTTGGCTAATTGCTGGTTTGACTACCCTAACTACCGCAGCCGCTTGGTATGTAAGTACCAAAGAACCCCCAATTTATGCAGGAAATTTTCGTCTATTAGTAGAACCCGTAACCAATGAAGAACGGGCAAGTGACCCTAGCGCCCTGGCTCGCACCGATGGATTGCCAAGTGATAAAATGTTTAGTCTGGATTATCCGACTCAGATTGAAATTTTAAAGGGAGTGGGTGTTCTCAAGCCAGTGGTTGAGGAAATTGAAACGGAATATCCGGGATTTAGTGTTGGGGCTTTAAGACAAGGGTTAAATATTGAACAAGTCACTGTCGGAAAAGGTAGAGATGCTGGAACCAAGATCCTGGAAGTGAGTTATCAAGGATATAATCCAAAACTGGTCGAGTTGGTTTTAGAGGAAACCGCCCAGAAGTATTTAAAGTATAGTCTGGATGAACGCCAGAGCAGTATTGGCGAAGGGGTTAAATTTATCGATGAGCAACTGCCGAAATTGCAGGAGCGTGTCACTAATTTTCAGAAACAGATTCAAAGTATTCAAGAGCGGTATAACCTGATTGACCCCCAATCTAAAGGGGCAGAATTACTTGCCCAAGTCCAGGCTATTGAAAACGAACAGATAGCCACCCAAAAAGAGTTACGGGAGTTGAGAACCCTCTCCACTAACTTGCGGCAACAATTAGGATTATCACCAGAGGAAGCTATCGCTTCATCAGCCTTAAGTCAAGACCCTCGTTATCAAGGGTTGTTGGGGAAAATTCAGGAAGTTGAAAGTCAGATTGCCATTGAATCTGCCCGCTTTGGACCGGACAATCCTAGGATGCAAGCCCTAGAGGAACAGCGACAGAATTTACTGGCACTGCTGAATCAAGAAGCCCAGCGGATTATTGGCGAGAACCTAAAAAGCACGACGAATAATTCGGATGTGATGACATTTCAGAATTCAGTTCGCATGGGGCTGATCCAGCAACTGGTGGAAGCGACGAACCAGATTAAACTCTTAGAAGAACGCACTCAGCAGTTAGCCCAGACGAGAGCTACATTCGCTCAACAAGCCGCTCAAATGCCTGAAGTTATCCGTCAGTATAGCGAACTCCAGCGGCAGTTGGAAGTGGCGACTCAGACGCTGAATCAACTTTTAAGGCAGCGGGAAACATTCCAAGTTGAGGAAGCGGGAAATAAACTGCCTTGGGAAATTCTTTCGGAACCGCAAATCGCCCGTGATGGAGAAGGGGAGCCTTTGAATATGGCGGAATCCTCCGACAAGCTGCTGTTGATGGGTGTGATGGGTGGAGTAGTCTTAGGTCTGGGGTTAGGAGTTCTCCAGGAAAAAATTAGAGATATTTTTTATAGCACAGAAGACCTTAAGGATGCGACGGATTTGCCGGTGTTGGGTGAAGTTCCGGCTTATCAAAATCGGAATCCGAGGCAGGATAAAGACTCTGGGGAGCAGAGTTATGCTGATGCGACGTTTATGGAAGCTTTTGACTCCATTTATACCAGTATCCGGTTTCTGTTTTCTGACCGCCCAATTCGTTCCCTGAGTGTTACCTCGGCGGCGTTGGGGGATGGTAAATCCACGGTGGCGTCACACTTAGCGCAAACGGCAGCCCAAATGGGTCAACGGGTGCTTTTGGTGGATGCAAATTTGATGCACCCTCAGATTCATCAACAGTTGAATTTATCGAACGCCAAAGGGTTGAGTGACTTACTGGCAGAGAATTTGATGCCTCATGACTTTATCCAGCGATCGCCGATTTCTGATAATCTGTTTGTATTAACCGCAGGTCAACCTCGGCCAAATCTGACGCGGCGGTTTGCCTCGGCGCAGATGCAGGAGCTGATGGCGGAGTTTAAGACTAAATTTGATTTGGTGGTTTATGATACGCCAGAGTTTCCCAGTTGTATGGATATCAGTTATTTGGCAAGGCACACCGATGGGTTGTTGCTGGTGACAGCAATCAAGAAAACCAAGAACTCCTTAGTTAAGCAAACCATCACGCAGTTAGATGCCTTTGGCTTGCCCACACTAGGGATTATTGCCAATCATATCAAACGCTCAGGATTTATGGGGTTACCGCCCGCGCCCCAGGATAATAGTTGGGAGAAAACCCCGGTTTCCGTCTCTTGATTGTATCGTAGAGACTCCTCCGATAGAACGTCTAGGGTCACCCATTGGTAGGGGCGGGTTTAGGGAATCTGTAGGGGCGGGTTTAGGGACTTTGTAGTGGACTGACACAGCTAAAATTGTGGAATAGATTTGACGTTTAAACTGGGCGCAAGCCTTGCGCCCCTACAATTCTAATCTACCATTTTAGGTGTGCCACGACAGTAGGGGCGGGTTTAGGGACTAAATTCAGCTATTTACCGATAACGGAACAACAAAACCCGCCCTTTCCCACCGATAACTGAACAGCAAAACCCGCCCTTAATAAGCTGTCATGCATTTAAATTGGGAATGGGTAGCGAGCAAGATGCTCAATGTAGCGAGCAAGATGCTCAATGTAGCGAGCAAGATGCTCGCACTACGGCAAGGATTTAGCCATTATTGACATTAAGGTTTAAATGCCGAACAGCTTAAATGGCGAAGGACAAATGACCAATGACCAATGACCAATGACTAATAACCAATGACAGTTGCCTATTTAGTTAATCAATATCCCAAGGTTAGCCACAGCTTTATCCGACGAGAAATTCTGGGAGTAGAAGCCTGTGGGATTCCCGTTTGTCGATTCGCTATCCGTTCTTGTGCGTCTGAGTTAGTTGACGAAGGGGACAAGTTAGAGCTGGAAAAGACCCGAATTGTATTAGATATGGGTATAGTGGGCTTACTCTTGGGCTTACTCCGGGTTGCTATAACCCGACCGATGCGGTTTCTGAGTGCATTAAGGCTAGCCATTCAGGTGGGGTTCAAATCAGAACGGGGAGTTTTGCTTCATCTGGCTTACCTGGCAGAAGCCTGTGTGTTGCTTATATGGTTTTCTCAGGCAAAAATCACCCATGTTCACGCTCACTTTGGCACCAACTCTACCACCGTGCCAATGTTGTGTCACGCTTTGGGTGGACCTCCCTATAGCTTTACCGTTCATGGACCGGAAGAATTTGATAAAGTAGGAGCAATCTCCTTAGCGGAAAAAATTAAGCGGGCAGCTTTTGTCGTAGCAGTTAGCAGCTTTGGCAAGAGTCAACTGTATCGCTGGTGTGCTTCAGAACAATGGTCGAAAATTCATATCGTTCATTGTGGGGTGGATGAAAAGTTTTTAACTCAGTCCCCTATCCCTGTGCCAGATTGTCCACATTTGGTGTGCATTGGGCGGTTAAGTGAACAGAAGGGACATCTGCTGTTGATAGAAGCAGCAGGTTTATTAGCGGCAGAGGGCTTGTCCTTTAAAATTGTACTGGTTGGGGATGGGGAACTACGACCAGAAATTGAAAATAGAATCGCACAGCTAGGGTTAGAGGATAAGGTTGAGATTACCGGATGGCTGAGTAATGATCAGGTGCAGCAACAGATTTTAGCAGCGCGGGCGGTGGTACTCCCTAGTTTTGCCGAAGGCTTACCTGTAGTAATTATGGAGGCATTGGCTCTTTCTCGTCCCGTGATTAGCACCTATGTAGCAGGAATACCTGAACTGGTTGAACCTGGAGTTTGTGGTTGGTTAGTTCCAGCCGGTTCAGTTAACGCTTTGACTGAAGCAATGCGTACAGTCTTACAGCTTCCGGTAGACAAGTTGGAACAGATGGGTAAGGTGGGGGCGGAACGAGTAGCGAAACAGCATGATGCAACGAAAGAGGCGGCAAAATTAGCCGAGCTATTTCAGTAGGTTCGTAGTCAGGGCTTTAGCCTTTAAACGTCACTCACCCCCAGACTCTATTACAGAGGGCGTATCGTTTGTAGTAAGGGCTTTAGCCTTTAAGCAAACAGGAGGATCTTATACAGATGTTTTATATTCAATCAATGTTGCCTGCTGACCCCGCCATCGGCTCAGCCAGTATTTCATCTGCCCAATAACTTGCGGCAACTTGTATAATACACAAAAAAGAGCGTACAATCCGGCGTGGGACGGCAAATCACCATAACGGCGGCGATACCGATACACTCGCCACATCAAAACCGGGTAACCCAAAAATAATAATAGACTCAGACCCGATGTAACCCAAGCCAAACTTAGAGCCGTCACAGGTAGAACAAATCCCCACAACCAACCGCTCAAATTTTCCCGAATCATATACCGTTCCGGGGGATCACCATGCATCGCCGCACCTTCTGCTACTGCCCAGCCACCACGCATGGAGCGTTTCCACCATTGGCTAAACTTGAGCATTGCCGCATCATGAAGGGTCATATCGGCATCAATACGACGAATTTTCCAGCCCCGTTGACGCAGGCGGATACACATTTCCGGTTCTTCTCCACCGATGAGGGTTTCGTTGTAGCCGTTCACTTCTCGAATAGCGCTAACGCGGATTAAGGCATCCCCACCACAGGCTTGGGCTTCACCCACAGGCGTGTTCCATTCCATATCAGCGAGGCGGTTATAGATTGAGGCATCCGGGAATCGTTCCCGCCGTCGTCCACAGGTGGTCGCTAATTTATCATCATTATCTAGGGTTTCGATGGCTTGTTCAATCCAGCCGGGGATCAGTTCGCAGTCGCCGTCGATAAACTGCACGTATTTAATATCTGGGAACTGTTCGACTAGATACCTAAATCCCGTATTCCTTCCCCGCGCCATGGTAAACGGGAGGGACATATCCAGGTTGATCACTTGGACACCCAGAGATTCCGCCGCTTCTACGCTGCCATCGGTGGAACCGGAGTCCACGTATATAATTGGTGTATCTTGGGGAAGGAGTGCGATCGCGGACTTTAGACAGCGAATTAGTCGTTCCCCTTCATTTCTGCCAATGGTGACTACCCCAATGCGGGTCATACTTCTTAACTTCAGTAGCTTTTCAATTGATTCAATTAACTTCTATTCTAGAGGTGTAAATTATCATTGTCTTTACCATAGACTTTAAAAAACATTCCGAGGTCTGGGTTTGATGATATGGTATCCCGACAATTTAACGGCACGAATCCTTATATAACTATAACTTCAGAAGGCTAAATGCAAATTATTCCGACTAAAATTCCAGACGTTGTAATTATAGAACCTCGCATCTTTGGGGATGAGCGTGGTTTTTTCTTGGAAAGCTACAACCAGAAAGCGTTTACAGAGAAAGCGAATATAGGCGCTACCTTTGTCCAAGATAATCATTCCCGTTCCGTCAAAAACGTTCTCCGGGGGCTACATTATCAAATCCAGCAACCTCAGGGGAAATTGGTACGGGCTATCGTGGGGACAGTATTGGATGTGGCGGTGGATATTCGCCAAAGTTCTCCCACGTTTGGGCAATGGGTAAGCTGTCTATTGAGTGCCGAAAATAAACGACAGATTTGGATTCCCCGGGGTTTTGCCCACGGCTTTTTGGTGGTTTCCGATGTAGCTGAGGTTTTGTACAAAACCACGGATTATTATGCACCGCAGCATGAACGGACATTGCTGTGGAATGATCCCGAATTAGGCATTGATTGGGATTTGACCACAGAGCCTATCCTATCGGCAAAAGACCAAGCAGGGCAACCCTTGAAGACAGCGGAAGTTTATCCATGACGCGAATTTTACTCACAGGTATGGCTGGACAACTGGGGAGTGAACTGCAACAAACCCTAGCCCCCCTGGGAGAGGTGATGGGAGTTGACCGTCACAAGTTAGATTTAACTCAACCGGATAAAATTCGCCAGGTTATCGGTGAATTTAAACCTGATGTGATTGTTAATGCTGCCGCTTATACTGCCGTAGATAAAGCCGAAACCGAAACCGAACGGGCAAATGCGATCAATGCTACAGCGCCCACAATTATGGCAGAAGCCGCGCAGCAGCTAGGGGCGGCGTTAATTCACGTTTCCACCGATTATATCTTCGACGGTAAAAAAAATACGCCGTATACTGAAGACGATAAACCTGATCCGATTAATGCCTATGGTCAATCAAAGTTATTGGGAGAAGAGGGCGTGCTAAAACAGTGCGATCGCGCCCTGATTCTCAGAACCTCTTGGGTTTATGGGGTGCAAGGTAAAGGCAACTTTGTCAAAACCATGTTAAGACTAGGAGCGGAACGTGACGAACTGCGAGTGGTTGTGGATCAGGTGGGGACACCAACTTGGACGGGGGACTTGGCAAGTGCGATCGCGCAGTTGGCTCAATCTCTCAAATCCGATACTCTGACGGGTATCTATCACTTTACCAATAGCGGTGTCACCAGTTGGTATGATTTTGCTGTGGCTATATTTGAGGAAGCTCAACAAATTGGCTTCCCGTTGCAGGTCAAGCAGGTTGTGCCAATTGCCACGGCTGATTATCCCACACCAGCAGCGCGTCCAGCTTATTCAGTTCTCTCTACTCAGAAGATATCAGCTGTTTTGGGGAATCATCCTCCCCATTGGCGCACCGGGTTGCGGCGAATGCTTCAGCAACTTTACACGTACCAATAGCAAGCAGAAATGTCTTTTAACCTTAATCAAACTCGTAGTGGTAGCAACCAGCTAACTCAAAAAGCAAATGGTGATGAACAATTCCACTATGTTTGCATCATTGGTCCAGGTCGTTCCGGTACAACTTGGCTGGGTCAGATTATGAATACCTACGAACATTGTAGCTATAAGTACGAGCCATTTCTCCGGTCGAAGTCTACACCTTATAGGGATTGGATGCAAGACTTAGAGTCTAGCCCTATCGAGGAACTGCGTCACCGCTTTCAGTCATTATGTCGTCAGTGTTATCACGAGATTGATCTACCCCCGTTTCCAGCCAAAAGCTTTCGCTGGCAAAGTCCAACGCTACTCCATCTACTTTATGGTCTGGGCAAACGTGTAGACCCGTTGAAGTCTTTTTATGAATGGTACGGACAAACACGACTGACCTCAAAACACCCAATCCTGATCAAGGATGTGAACTTTCCCAATGATTTGTTACCCCGTCTGTGTGAAGTCCTGCAACCCACACTGATTGCGATGATCCGTAACCCCTTTGGCAGAATTGCCTCGGGTCTCAAAGGCGTCGAAATTGGTGTTTTTCAACAAGCGGAACAGTCTCAAAAGATAAACAACCTACGTCAGAAACTTAATACCCCCAGTGGCAAGTTTCTCTCTCAGTATTGTGATCAACTCGAAGATATGTCAAACGTTCAGTTAGGAGCCGTGATTTGGCGTTTGCAAGTAGAACCCTTGGTTGAGTTTGCCCGGTCATACGAACGTGGATTGGTGGTTGTTTACGAAGACTTATGTACTGACCCCCAAGGAAAGGTTAGTGAAATCTTTGACTTTGTTGGCTGGAGACTCGATCAACCCACTCTTGACTTTCTCAATCAATCAACCGCTGGGGAACATAATTCATTCAATCAGTCTAAAGCTTACTACAGTGTCTACCGTGATCCCCGTAAGAGCATGTCCAAGTGGAAAACCCAACTGACGGCTGAACAAAAGGCGGACATTGCCTCTGTGATTCGTGAATCACCCCTAAAAGATCTTTGGTCTGATTTACCCATTTAAACTCTTACTGTTCGTAGTAGGCACTTTAGTGCCGCGTTGAAGCGCTCACTACAAAACCTTTATTTTTGCAATGGTACAATAAACTTTTTCTCTATCCGCACCAGCCACTCTAGCCCATCTAAGCAAATCTTATGAAAGCACTAATTCTTTCCGGCGGTAAAGGGACGCGCCTACGACCCCTAACTTATACAGGAGCAAAACAACTCGTTCCCGTTGCCAATAAACCAATTTTATGGTATGGGATTGAGGCAATTGTCGCCGCAGGGATTACCGATATCGGAATTATTATTAGTCCAGAAACCGGAGAGGAAGTTAAGAGCAAAACGGGAGATGGCGATCGCTTTGGGGCTAAGATTACTTATATCCAGCAAGATCAGCCTGCGGGGTTGGCACATGCGGTTAAGATTGCTCAACCGTTTCTTGGTGATTCGCCCTTTTTAATGTATCTGGGTGATAACCTAGTACAAAGTGACTTGAGTCTATTTGTCGAACGCTTTCACGAACGGCAGCTAGATGCCTTAATCCTTCTGTGTACCGTCCCTAACCCAACCGCGTTTGGCGTGGCTAAGGTGGATGAGGAAGGGCGAGTCTTGCAGTTGGTGGAAAAGCCCAAGGTTCCACCCTCGAATCTGGCATTGGTGGGGATTTATCTATTTTCTAGCACAGTTCACCACGCGATCGCGAATATCCAACCTTCGGCTAGAGGGGAGTTGGAAATTACCGATGCGATTCAATATCTGATTGACCAGCCGAAGAAGGTGGAGTCCTTTCAGTTACAGGGTTGGTGGCTGGATACGGGGAAAAAGGATGACCTGTTGGAAGCCAATCGGGTTATTTTGGATACCCTGTTAGAAACCGCTGTCCAGGGTGAGGTTGATGAAACGAGTCAGGTGATTGGGCGAGTCAAAATTGGTCAAGGTTCAAAGGTAGTCAACTGTACGATTCGCGGACCCGTGACGATTGGCAGCAATTGTCATTTGGAAAATTGTTTTATTGGTCCCTATAGTAGTGTAGCTGACCAGGTTACGCTGGTTGATACCGACTTAGAGCATAGTGTTATCTTACAGGAGGCGAAGGTGATTGGAGTGCAGCAGCGGATTGTGGACAGTGTGATTGGACAACGGGCAAAGTTGAGTGTAGCGCCACGGCGTCCCAAGGCGTTGCGGTTTATGATTGGCGATGATTCGCAAATCGAATTGGTGTGATAACCTTAGTCGCCCAAAAACACCTGGGGTGAACTTGTAGGGGCGACCTGACTTTTCACAAAATCTAGAACCCTGATTCGGGGCGGGTTTAGTCACATCTCTTGTGGAACCGAAAAGATACTCGTGAAACCCGCCCCTACACACGAGAGAGAGGCGTCATGTCATCGAGGGAAGCGAAGGGTCAAAACTTACCTCCCTTCGTTACACCACATACCGTGACAAGTAAGGTAGGGGCGACCCGCTTGCACTAATTAACAACTCCAGCTACTGAATGGGTTCGGGTCGCCCTCTCCTCAACCCTCTGTGACAAAAAGTGTTTCCCAGACAAGGTTAACAGTTGAGCTATTTATCCTCTAAAATTAGGAGAGTATAGGATAAATTGGCTACCCTACCCGAGTGTAAGTGAATTTAGCTACAGCCTTTCAGCCTAAATCCAACAGTGTGGTCATAACCCAACCCACTTTTAGTATTCTATGTGTATTACTGCTCAAAGCAAATCCATTTCATCAAAAAAGTCATTCGTAGAGGCGCACCGAGGTGATTGGTGTCAACTTAAGCCAGAAACCCCTCACCCCCCACCCCTCTCCCACTCTGGGGAGAGGGGAGCAAGAAAGGTGTTATCTTCTAGATATAGCCAGCTACATTTTTTAATTAATAATTCCGGTTCCCCTTCTCCCTTCAAGGGAGAAGGGGTTAGGGGATGAGGGTGAAACGCTCCCCCTATATTAGTTCTCACCTTAAGTTGATACGGATGACCGACGTGCGCCCTTACCCATCCCCGGCAATTCATGTAAATAGGCACTAATCTAAAAAATATTTATCTAGATGATTGACTATCTTTCCAAAGTTTTATATGTTCTCACGGGCAGTCGGAAAAGTCTGATATTCCTCTTATTGGTATTTATCTTCACCTCAATTCTCGAAGCCTTTGGTATTGGCTTAGTCGGACCCTTTATCAGCCTAGCATCTAACCCCGAATCGATTCAGAGTATTACCGTACTTGACTGGGCTTATCGAAAGTCAGGAATTGAATCGCCTCAGCAATTTATTCCCATCGTCGGATTTGTCATTATTATAATTTTTTGTATTCAAGCTATATTATATTTTCTAGCTCAAACGTATATCTATCGATACACCCATCAGCAAAAGAGCCGACTGATCGCCCGATTACTCAAAGCTTATTTGACCGCCCCCTATACATTTTACTTAAAACAAAATACAGCCCACATCATCAAGAATATTATTACTGAAACGATTCAGTTTACTCAGGGATGCTTGTTATCCTTACTCCTGTTTACAACGAACGGTATTGTGGTCGGCGTTTTAATGGGGTTAATGGCTTATAGCAGTCCCCTACTCCTGGTGATGATTCTGGTGATTTTAGTACCGACTTTTTTAGTATTCAATAAATTGGGACATCGATTTAAACGGTGGGGAAGAACCCAATCGGAAACTCAACAAGAAATGATTCGCACCGTCAATCACGGTTTAGGTGGATTGAAAGAGACGAGGGTGATTGGCTGTGAATCCTATTTTGAAAATAAAATGGATGAGCAAGTTCGCAAATACGCTAGGGCGGCTACGTTATCTCAAGCGTCTAATTTATTACCGAACATTTTTATTAAAACCTGTTTAATTGTATTTGTTGTCCTCTTTGTTTCTCTGTTCAATATTTTCTTCACTGAGAGTGGGCAAGATTTGACTGCTGTGATGGGAGTCTTTGCTGTGGCTGCAGTGCGTTTAATTCCAGCATCCAGTCAGTTTATTAGTGCAATGGGGAAAATGCGAACGTCTAGCCATGCGCTGGATATGCTCTACTTGGATCTCAAGGAGATAGAGAAACGAGAAGTCCACAATCGTTTAGAGACTTTAAAGGATTCAACAACGAAAGAGCCAGTTAAGCGGGGAAATAAAGATAGGAACCTGTTGAGTTTCGCGAATCAAATCGAGCTGATTGATGTAACCTATCGTTATCCGGGGGCTTCAGAACTCTCGCTTGATCATATTTCTTTTAAAATTCAGAAAGGGGAATCGATTGCCTTAATTGGTAAGTCGGGAGCAGGAAAGACGACGTTAGTGGATGTGATACTAGGGCTTTTGGATCTAGAGAGTGGAGATATTAAAGTTGATGGTGTATCCATCTATGAGAATCTGCGCTATTGGCAAAATCTGGTTGGGTATATTCCCCAGTCTATTTTTCTGACTGATGATACAATCGAACGGAATATTGCTTTTGGTGTTCCTGATGCTCACATTGATCAGGGACAATTAGACAAGGCAATTCAAGCCGCGCAACTTGAGGACTTAATTGAGCAATTACCAGAGGGGATAAAGACGGGGGTTGGTGAACGGGGAGTACGTTTATCGGGGGGACAACGCCAACGGATTGGTATTGCTAGGGCAATTTATCATGAACGGGAAATTTTGGTACTGGACGAAGCAACGGCGGCATTGGATAATGAGACAGAGAGTCGGGTGACTGAGGCGATTAACGCTCTGGCGGGAACAAAAACTATGATTATTATTGCTCATCGGCTGAGTACAGTTGAGAATTGCGATCGGGTTTATGTTTTAGAAAAAGGAAAGGTGCTTAAATCGGGAAGTTATCAGGAAGTCGTGTTGGAACAATAAAAACGTTTACTGATAAAAAATAGACAAAATTAAAATGATAGGAGATATGTAATGATTAATCAGAATTGTGGGAGTGCTGACCCTATCTGCCCAATATCTGGAGCTGAGCTGAAACCGTGGCTTTTGGTTCCAGGGGACTGGATGCGGTCTAGTGTTAATGCGTCATATCAATTGTATTGGTGCGATGAGTCGAAATTGGGACGTCTTTATCCAACTCCAGAGGCTGGCATGATTGCTAGCTTTTACGATATAGATGATTACTATACTCACACCATAACCCGCCAATCTCCAACAATTTCCTCCAACATTTCCTTTTTAGAGCAATTAAATTCTTTTTTAGATAAATTGCGCGTCCATCTGGCTTGGCGTTTAGATCATGGAATAGAAATTACCACTGATTGGTTTAAGAATCATTTTGATCCTACCTCTAAGTCTATCTGCGAAATTGGTTGCGGCAACGGCAACTTGCTTGCTAAGCTTCAAGCAGATGGTCATACAGTTGTTGGTGTTGAACCCGATCCGGTCGCCCGATCAATCGCTATCCAGAAAAGAGGTCTGAATGTATTTGATGGAACGGCAGAATCTCTTCCCCCGGAAATTCAGTCGAGACGTTATGACATAGTAGTGATGACTCATGTTCTTGAACATACTATAGATCCTGTATTGGCACTCCATAATGCTATGCTTTTGCTTGCTCCGAATGGGAAGTTGGTAATAGAAACACCTAACAACGAAGCATTAGGTCTCAAATGGGCGGGAATAACTTGGTTTTCTCTTCGGGTTCCCAGACATCTAAACTTTTTCACTAAAGATAGTTTAATAGGAATCTGTGAAAAGGTTGGTCTGAAGGTGGTTAAGACTGAGTTTAGAGGTTACAGTCGCCAGTTTGTCAAAAATTATATTAAAATTGAACAGAAGATTTGGGATGTTTTTTATTCAATTGACTGTAAAAATAAGAGGTTGCCTAATAAAAACTCCAGATTAAAAACTTGGCTCCTGTTGTTGGCAACTTTCTTTGTGGATGATGCCCAAAAGTACGATTGTGTTCGCGTTATTGCTAAACAATAAATCAAAAATTTTTCTAGAGAGCAATGAAATGCGTTTACCTGATTTTTTAATCATCGGTGCGGCTAAAGCCGGAACAACAACTTTATATAAATACTTATGTCGCCATTCGCAATTCTATCAACCTGCGCCGGAAAATACAGCTTATGTTCCTCAAAAGCCTTATTCCTACAAAGAACCTAACTTTTTTGGTTGTGATGAGAATTATGCTAAAGGTATAAACTATTACGCTTCGCTATTTACTGAGGCGCAAGTACACCAAGTTTGTGGAGAAGCTTCAACAGACTATACTAAGTATCCTCAGTTTCCAGAATCGGCGGCAAGGATTGCTCATCATTGTCCTGATGTCAAGCTGATTTACATTATGCGACATCCCGTAGATCGGGCATATTCTTACTATGTACATCTTAATCGCACTAATCGAAAATTAAATTTTCAAGAAACTTTTGAAGAGCATCTTCAAAAAACAACAGTTTCCCTAGACGGCAGTGACTATATGTTGCAAATTGAACAATATCTAAAGTTTTTTTCTAAAGAAGCATTCCTTTTCCTGTTAATGGATGACTTAGTTCAACAGCCTCAAGATACCTTGAAAAAAACTTTTAATTTTATTGGTATTGATGATGGTATTGATGTCATCTCAGGAAACGAGATAGCTGAAAATAAAGCGAGTCAATATTTGGAAAATATTTATCGTTCCAAACTATCTGTTCCTTTGCGTAAAATTCCAGGAGCGAATTCAATGAGGATGTTGCTGCCTCAGTCTTGGAGGGATCAGATCTACTATCTACTAAGGAAGACTGCTTATGGAGAACAGGTTAAGAAACAAGCTTACCCTCAGCCAATGCTGCCAGAGACCCGCAAGATGCTGTTAGAGAGATTCCAGGAACCGAATCAAAGACTGTCTGAATTTCTCAATCGAGATTTATCCCATTGGTCTAGATAGATAATTAAAGAAATGAAAGAGTTCTACTGATAACTAGTCCATATCGCAAAAGCATACCTAAAACTAAGCCTATGACCCCCCAAGCCCAACTGGCAATGCTTGCCTGGATACCCCTCCTGTTGTACCTGTTTATTCGGCTTCCTGTACAAAAGGCAGTAGTGATTGGGTTCATCGGGGCTTGGCTATTTTTACCCCAAAAAGCAGCATTTTCTTTTATCGGGTTCCCAGACTATAACCGAGTATCAGCAGCAAGTTACGGGATTTTGCTGGCGACTTGTATCTTTGATGTGGGACGCTTTCATTCCTTTAAATTCGGTTGGCTTGATCTACCAATGCTGATTTGGTGTGTATCTCCTTTAGCGTCCTCCCTGAGCAATGGCTTGGGACTTTATGATGGTCTTTCAGCAACTCTTTCTGAAACGGTGCAGTGGGGATTTCCTTATTTTTTAGGTCGCATCTATTTAAACGATTTTAAAGGATTGCGTCTGTTGGCGATGGGTATCTTCCTGGGTGGCATGGTTTATGTGCCTTTATGCCTGTTTGAAGTCCGCATGAGTCCTCAGCTACACAACATGGTGTATGGCTACTTTCCCCATAGCTTTCTACAAACCATACGTTATGGCGGATTTAGACCCCAAGTATTCATGCAGCATGGTTTAGCCGTGGGCGTGTGGATGATGGCAGCTACTCTAGTTGGAATTTGGCTGTGGCAAGCTGGGGTGATTAAACAAGTTTGGGGAATACCCATGAAGTGGCTTGTACCCCTATTGCTGATTACTTTTATACTGTGTAAATCCACAGGAGCATGGTTGCTGTGTGGCTTTGGGTTGGTTATCATCTTTGCTGCCCGCTGGCTAAACACTGCCCTACCCTTATTATTTCTAATTGGGGGAATCTTTTTCTACCAATACTATGTAGCAACTGGACAGTTGACACCGCAACAGCAGGATCAAATGATTTCTGTGATGACTCAGATAACGAATGAACAGAGAGCTTCCTCGTTAGAATTCAGAATGGATAACGAAGAGATTCTGGGGGACAAGGCGCGGCAGCAGATAATTTTTGGTTGGGGCGGATGGGGAAGAAATCGTGTGACGGAATACAATTGGCGCGGAGAACCTGTGGATGTTGCCGTTACTGATAGCTTTTGGATAATCACATTTGGTACGAAGGGGCTAGTCGGCTTATTTAGTATCAACGCAGCCATGTTACTGCCTGTGGTAATCTTGTGTCGGCGTTATCCGGCTCAATACTGGTTTAACCCGAAAGTAGCCCCAGCTATTGCAGTGGCAGTTACCGTAACGCTGTATATGAATGACAATCTTATAAATTCTATGTTTAATCCAGTCTTTCCCCTGATTAGTGGCGGAATCGCAGGGCTGGTACTGCAAGGGAGTGACATGAAAGTTCAGAGGCGATCGCTCCCTAGAGGTAAAGTCAGGCGGATTCAACAGAGACATCCCTCGTCTAATTAATGGGGTTAAGGCATTATCAGCTTAAGGTGTGCGAAAATGTCACTGGATTGATTAACCCTTGAGGCAATAACACTGAGGTACGCTTGCCATGCCAAAACCGCGAGTTGGATTTTTATCCTGTCAAAACTACCTAGATAGGAATGCGTTTTCCGGAACGCTTTATTCAATGCATCAATCCTTAATCGGTCAACCGCTGCAAGTTGTTAATCTGGGTAATGCCGAGATGCCTTCACGCTGGCGCCAGCTTAGGCATTACTTTCATCCCCAAAAGACTTCTTTAAAACTAGGCTCTCAAGATTATATGGTTGAGTATACACGATTTGCTTATCAGGTACAAAAACAACTGCTTAAGACACCCTGCGATGTTATTGTCGCGCCTGTGGCTTCAGAAGAATTAAGTTTTTTTAATAGCAATAAACCGATAATTTATTTATCAGATGTGACATTTAGTTTATATAAAAAATATTATCCCTTGGCTTTGGACTCTGAAGAAATCGAATGGAAAGACAATCAAGAAAAAGCAGCTATATTAAAATCTCAAAAAGTTATCTATTCTTCGGAATGGGCAGCCAAGTCAGCGATTGATGATTATCAAGCAGATGCTGAAAAAGTAGAAGTTGTCCCCTTTGGCGCGAATTTAGACGATCCCCCATTGGCTGAGGATGTTATTGGCAAAAAATTATCTTCACCTTGTCGTCTTTTATTCGTAGGCAAAGACTGGCAAAGAAAAGGGGGAACAATTGCCTTTGACACGCTGATGGCTTTACTGGGAATGGGAGTCGATGCGGAGTTGGTTGTGGTGGGAACTATACCCCCGATTCAACATGAAAAGCTGACGGTGATTCCCTATTTGAATAAAAATGTGTCCCAGCAGCGTCAGCAACTCAATCAGCTATTTTTAGACTCGCATTTTTTCATTTTCCCAACTCGTGCGGAATGTTCACCGATTGTGATTTGTGAGGCTAATGCCTTTGGTTTGCCTGTACTGACGACTGAGGTGGGTGGCATACCGACGATTGTTAAGAATGGTAACAACGGCTATATGTTACCGCGATCGGCGTCAGGAGAAGAGTATGCTGATTTAATCGCCCAGACCATCTCAGACCCCAGTACATATCAGCAATTAGTTCACTCGTCTCGCCGAGAATATGATCAGCGCTTGAATTGGGATAAATGGGGGGAAAAGATGTATCAAATAATTACCGAAATGGTTGATTGAGAGATAAACAAAAGTGATAATATGGGATATAAATGATCGGAATGTGAAACTTTGAGAGTAGAATGTGGCTAAAATTACAGCATTTACCGGAAAACTGAAGGAACTATCAAAAAATTACCAGCCTGACCTGGGGATCATACTGATTGCTCTAGGGTTACGTATCCTGTGGGCAATAGCGGTACCCGTAATCCCCGTTTCCGATAGTAACGCCTACGATACCTTTGCCCTCAACTTAGCAACTGGACAAGGGTATGGCTGGAAGAGTGGTGATCCCACGGCTTATTGGCCCCCCGGAACCTCTTTTGTCTATGCTCTATTTTACTGGCTGTTTGGTCACAGCTATTTACCGATTATTGTTTTCAACCTCTTACTGACCGCCGTCATTATTTGGGTTTCAATGCGCTTGGCAGAAACCTGGTTCAATCGTCGCATTGCTATAGTAACAGGTATCATTTTGGCATTATGGCCCAGCCAAATCCAATTTACCACCGTCCTGGCTAGTGAGTTACTCTTTACAGCATTGGTATTAGTGGGACTGTGGCTATGGTTTAATGAGAGATTCACACTTCGGTCGAGAGCATTAGGGGTTGCCGTGGTCTTGGCGGCAGCAAGTTATGTGCGACCGACGGCACTGTTGATTCCTATATTACTATTATTTGTTCGGGCGGTTAGGACAAGGGAGATATTTAAGAACTTGACGGCTACTTTGGTCATGTTTGTCGTCATGGCGCTGCTGATTGCACCTTGGTCAATCCGTAATACTCAGGTTTTCGGACAGTTTACCACCATTTCAACAAATTCAGGTGCTAACCTTTGGATGGGCAATAACCCAAAGTCCACGGGTGGATATATGCCATTACCCCCTGACGTCAAGGAAATGAATGAAGCACAGCGAGACGATTATCTAAAGTCGGTTGCTGTTGCTCATATTAAAGAAAAACCTTTTTTGTTTATCAGACGCAGCCTGGTTCGGTTGGTTCAAACTCATGCGCGTGAAAGTATCGGAGTAGCTTGGAATGAGAAAGGCTTAGTCAAGCGCTATGGAACTGGGGTGCTATTGCCTTTGAAAATCATCAACCAACTCTACTGGTTAGCAGCACTAGGACTCGGCTTAATTGGTATTGTATTACTCGGTAAACAACAGGGATGGGTGATGATGATCTCCCATCCAACTGTATTACTTTGGGGTTATTTTGCCGCTGTCCATGCGGTGATTGTTGCCCAAGACCGTTACCATTTTCCGAGTATTCCGATGATTGCTATCCTAGCTGCCTTGACTCTTGTATCTTTACTGAAAGTGAGGCAAAAAAGCCAGAAAGTTTCGGAAATAAATTAATTAAGGATAAATACGGCTTTTTTTAGAGAGAGTTATAGGTGCTTGAATTAAATAAAAGAAGACCGTTAACAAATCATCAAAAGCAATTCTCCTGCTCCAAAAACTAGACAAGATGAGCAATCGAAAATCATTAACCGTTAAATTTCCCTATTTAACTGCCCTCCGCCCTCGTCAGTGGACAAAAAACTTAATCGTTTTTGCGGCGCCTCTGTTTGCGTTTAGTATTAATCTTCAATCTTTTCTAGGCAGCTTACTTGCCTTAGTCCTATTTTGCAGCGCTTCTAGCAGTTTCTATTTATTCAATGACATTGCCGATGTCGAATCAGACCGTCGCCATCCTGTCAAGTGTAAGCGTCCCATTGCCGCAGGTTTAGTCCGTGTGCCAGTGGCAATCGGGATGGCGGTGATTCTGTTGCTCGGTGCCCTAATTATCGGGTGGCTGAAGTCACCCGCTTTGGGAGTAACTATCCTCGGTTACGCTGTGCTGCAAGTTGCCTACAACCTAAGGCTGAAGCGCACCGTAATTTTAGATGTATTCGCCATCGCCACGGGATTTGTCCTCCGGGCTTTTGCGGGTGCTGCGGCGACGGGAATTATTCTCTCTCCCTGGTTTCTCTTGTGTACAGCAATGCTGGCGCTATTTTTGGGCGTGGAAAAGCGCAAAGCTGAGTTGCGGTTGAGCGAAATTAAAGGGGGTAAGACTCGGTCAGTGCTACGCCGTTATTCTTTATCCTTGCTGAATCGCATGGAAAGTATTGTGACCACAGCGGCTGTGGTTACTTATGCGCTTTGGAGTTCGGGTCCCAAAGTTCAGGGAGCATCAACTCCCTGGATGATGCTGACGTTACCCTTCGTTCTCTACGGTATTTTTCGGTATCAACTGCTCAGTGATCCCCGGGAAATTGCGCGGAGAAGTGACACGGTTGAACAGGGAGGACGAACTGAGCGACCGGAAGAAGTTTTATTGAAAGACTTACCAACTTTGCTCACTGTCCTGGGTTGGGTGCTGACCAGTTTTATCATTTTGTTGCTCAAACAGCAAGGGGTGATTAACTAATCTTTTTCCGTTTTTTGAAAAAACTATCTATTACATGAGAGGTGGAAGGAATATATGCGAAAGCGTACTACAGTTTTGCTCTTTCCTTTAAAGTTATTCAAATTGCCATCGAAATTAAAGCGAAGAAGGCAAAGAAACCTCCGGGTAAAGGATTTTCCCAGAAACGTTCATACTGTGGCTTGTATTAATCTAGATTTGTTAAAGACTGCTGGCATTCAAGGTATAATTCTCGATTTAGATAACACGATTGTTTCGGAACATGATCGCTATTTATCTCCAGAAGGCGAAGCCTGGATCAAAAAAGCCAAGTTAGCCGGATTTAAATTTTTTATCCTCTCCAATGGTAAGCGTCGCTATCGGGTAAAAGCCTGGTCTGAACGCTTGGATATTCCGGCAATCAATCCGGCAAGGAAGCCCTTTCCTTTTGCCTTCCGCAAAGCCTTGGCTCAGATGCAATTGACACCCAAACAAGTTGTTGTGATTGGAGACAGTCGCCACACGGATATGTTAGGGGCGTGGGTAGTGGGCTGCTCCAGTATTCAAGTTGCCACCCTTCCTCATCCGTTTCGCTGGTGGGAAAGGCTGTTTGGGAAGTACGTGCAAACTCCCTATCCAGTGGGGTATGATCTTTGGGACTTTGATCCGCTGAATGATTATGAACAGGGTTAATTGATTATCATGCTCACTCACCTTTTTTTCAGTTTATTGATTTTGATTAGTGTTGGACTCAATACTTTAGGGCAAACGCTCCTGAAACTGGGTTCGGGTCAGAACCCGATGAATATTTATTTGTTTGCGGGAATTTTTAGTTATGGTTTAAGTACCGTATTTTATATTTTGGTGTTAGGAAAGCTGAATTTGTCTGTAGCCTATCCTTTGGTTATTGGATTGACTATTACTTGTACAACCATTGCTGGAGCGGTGTTTTTGCACGAAAAAGTTGAGTCTGTGCATTGGTTGGGTGTGGGCTTGATGTTAAGTGGCATATCGGCAATCGCTTTAGCCAAACCCAGTTGATTCATTCGATTAGGTTTGTAGTAAGGGCTTTAGCCTTTAAAAGGATTAGCCTGACGTCCAGAAACTGTTTGAGCGTAAATCTTGCACTCAAACACCCTTTGAGTCGATTCTTCGCTTCGCTCAGAATCACACATGAGAACGCAACTTGGTATGAGTTCAGGGTTTAAGTCAGTGTCATTCATGTTAAATTAGAAGCCAAGACAATACATCCAACCGAGGCTAACTTCATGGTAAAGGGCAAAACTCCGGTTATCGCCATCGGGCTAGATGCCGCTGAACCCTCCCTGCTGGAAAAGTGGATGGCGCAAGGGTATCTGGAAAATCTTAGCCGTTTGCGGCAGCAGGGAATCTACGGGCGTCTGGAAAATTTCCGGGACTCGAATGTGGAAACCGCTTGGACTACCTTTGCTACGGGGAATCCACCCCAGAAAACAGGGTTTTGGGCGCACATGGGGTTGCGGGAAGGAACATACAACTTTGAAACCCGTGCGGCTTATGATTTTAAAGAGTATCCCGCTTTTTACGCCTTGGGTGAGGACTATCGAGTCGTGGCATTTGATGTGCCTCAAGTACGGCTGACGGATCAGATTCATGGGGTACAGGTGGCGGCTTGGGGAGCGCATTCGCCGCAAGTGGAGATGGGTTCGTTACCGGAAACCCTGTATCAAGAGTTGGTTGATCAGCATGGTGCGAGTCCAGCACTACACAATGACTATGCCGTATGTCTGGATTTGAAAAAAGCGTTTCAGGTTGAGGAACGATTAAAGACTGGCATTGCTCGGCGATCGGCGATTTGCCAGGATTTGCTAGAACGGGAAAAATGGGACTTGTTTTTGACGGTATTTAACGACCCGCATTCTGGGGGTCATCTGTTTTGGCAGTTGAGCCAACCGGATCATCCGTTGTATGAGACGTTAAGACCTCGTATTTCCCATGACCCACTGCTGGCAGTGTATCAGGAAATGGATCATGCGATCGGGGAGACTTTGACGAAGGCTCCTGATGATGCTTATATTGTTCTGTTTTCTGCTCATGGTACGGGCGCGGCGACGATTGATTTACCTAGCTTTATCTTTTTGGCTGAGTTTCTGTATCGCTTTAATTTTCCGGGAAAATGGGCATTGGGGTATGGTGAAGTTTCAGATCCTGTACCACCGTTGATTACGAAGCTGAAATGGAATTGGTGGGAGCGTCATATCTGGGGAACTAAGTATGATGCGAATCCCCTGCGTCGTTTTCTCAGACGGGAAACCCCTTCTCGACTGTTTAAGTTAATTGAACCGTTTCTGGATAAGACTGAGGCGGGGGATTTAATTTCACCCTTCCAACTGGTGCGACAGGGGGAACGGGTGGTTCCTTGGAATCCAGCTCAATGGTATAAACCGTTATGGTCTTCGATGAAGGCATTTGCTCTGCCTAGTTTTGCGGAAGGGTATATCCGGATTAATCTTCAGGGGCGAGAACCGCAAGGGATTGTGCCGCCGTCGGAGTATCATGCTTTGTGTGATGAGCTGTGTGAGAAGCTTTATGCGCTTAAAGATGCCCGTAAGGGGATACCGATGGTTAAGCGCATTGTCCGGACACGAAATGATCCGAATGAGCGCGATCGCAAGTTACCGGATGCTGATTTAATTGTGGTATGGCAGGAGGAGTATCCTACGGATGTGATGGATAGTCCTGAGTATGGGCGGTTTGGTCCTTTACCGCCTTATCGCGGAGGCAGTCATCGTCCGGAAGGGTTTATTATGGCGTTGGGTTCGGGTATTGAGGCTGGGTCGAGTTTATCAGCGGGTCATGTTATGGATCTCGGACCAACGATTCTGGAGTTGATGGGAGCGCCGATTCCGGAACGCTTACAGGGGAACCCTTTGCCCTTAGGAAGGAGTGAGGGTGTGGTTGATGGGGTAAGAACCTGATTGAGTAGTTGGATGAATGCGTCGGTATCGATGCATCGTTTTTGCCCTGTCCTCTAAAGCTATTCATACCTTGGCTTTACAATATCTTTAAGCTGTTCGGCAGTATTCTTTATCGTTGCTTCACACAATAATTAGCTGTTAGGCTTTACTATTTAGGAAGAATTTGCAACAGGCTCTCGATATTTGTGAGGGAGCAAACAAGTATCTATCTCTTGGGATTCTTCCTGTAGGTAGAATGATTTATTTGAAAACTCAGGTAATAATGATGCTTGGAATCTAAATTTTGTAGTAAGTCACACATAAGTGATAAGGATTTTGAAGATGACACTAATAGAAAAATTGAAGGCTCTCTCAGTACGAGGTTTACAAGTCGCTGCTGTTGGAGCTTCTGTTTTAGTAGCTAATCCATCGGATGCAGCGCTTATTAAGGTTATGAATGCTGGTACTAAAGTTTACTCATCAGTTGCGGAATCAGGAGAATACAACATTAACAGACTTGACCCATTAGAATCATACGATAGTGTTGTATGGTACGAAGACAACGCTGATGAATTTGCTCCTCCCAAAGAAGGCAACGTCATTATTTCTGATTCATTTCCATCAGATTTACGTGAAGGAGCGAATGATAGTACATTGTTGCAGATTTTGGGCGAACAATGGGATTTAGAGCTTTCTGTGGACGTAGGAATAAATACTCCAAATGATTGGCGGGGAGAATTAGCTGGTACAATTCCTCAAGGTACTCGAATTAATTCCTATTACATATTTATTGATGGCTTACCAATTAATGTAACCAATCCAAATCTTAGTCCGTGGGGTAATTCACGTCGGCTTAATGGTTTTGCTACTCTCGTGTTTGAAGAAGATATCCTGGGCTTAATTGGAGGTAGACAACTTTTAGTGGACACTAATGATATCTTAGGAAAAACTGGTGTTCAATATGAACCAAGAATTGGATTTGCTGGCTTAGAACCAGGAGCAGGCGATATAGCAATGATTGAGGGGAATGACCAGTGTAATGCCTGTGTCTTGACATTTGACTTTAGAACACACGACACCATGGATGCTATTCGTGTGATTACAAAATCAACTGCTGTTGAAGTTCCCGAACCCATCACTATCCTTGGTTCTAGTATGGCTTTAGGGTTCGGATTGATGTTCCGCAGAATGAAGCAGAAGTAAGATAATAGCTTCTGCATCTAATTTGGAAAAAGTACATAAGTATCATGACTCTCCCCAAAATTCTCTTTATTGGCCTTGATGGAGCGGACAGAGATTTAATTCGTCAGTGGACAGATGAGGGTTTACTGCCTACTTTCCAATCCCTGATGCAAAAAGGGGCTTGGGGAATCACCAAAGATCCACCCGGAATCAACGGTTGCCACTGGCCTACTTTTTTAAGTGGCGTTTCACCTGCTCAACATGGTCGTTATTGGGCGCAGCAGATTCAACCAGGTACTTATGATATAAAACCCTTTGGGTTTCCATGGGAACCCTTCTGGAATGTTCTCAGTCGAGCGGGTCGTAAAGTTGCCTTAATTGATTCTCCAGAGGCTCCTCTGGCTGACGACCTCAATGGGATTCAGATCATTGAACGCCATAGTTATAGTCAAAAAACTTCATCAATTCAGACCTATCCGTCGTCTTTAGCCGTTGAATTAGAAACTAGCTTTGGGAAAGAACCGATTGGCAGTTGGCGTACTGCTGGACGCAGTTTGGCTGACTTAAAGGACTTCCGTCAAAATTTGATGACTAGCATTGAAAAGAAAACTAAGCTGGTTAGTCATTTACTCAAACAAGACGAATGGGACTTTTTTCTGACAGCTTTTCGTGAAGCTCACTGGGCAGGTCACCAATGTTGGCATCTTCATGATCCCAATCACCCAGAATATGATCCAGAGATTGCTCATTCTCTGGGAAACCCGATGAAGGATATCTATGTCGCTATTGATGCTGCCATTGGGGAACTCTTACAGCAGGTGAGTCCAGAAACAACTGTTTTTATTTTTGCTAGTACTGGTATGGGTCCAAACTATACCGGGGTGCATGTTCTCGATGAAATCCTTTTACGGATCGAAAATCCTCAGAGAGCAGCAGTGCGTCAAGAGGTTGGCAATACTCTGAATTCTTTGAAGCGATATAAGTTTCTCCGGCAACTCAAAAAACGGCTCTGGAAACCTATACAGAACCTTCGTGGTAAAGGGAAGCCACCTATCTCACAGTTAAGTAATCGCAAATGTTTCCAAGTTCCTTCGAGTGAAGCATTCGGAGGAATTCGCATCAATTTAGTGGGTCGTGAACCCCAGGGTAAGATCCAACCGGGGCAAGAGTATGAAGACTTTTGCCAATCCCTCTGTCAAGATCTCTCAGAACTAGTTAACCATGACACAGGAGAACCTCTAATCCGAAATATTTTCCGGTCAGCCGAAATTTATAAAGGAGAACGTCCCATGGGTCATCCTGATATTTTAGTCGAGTGGAACCGGAATGCACCCATTGCTTCTGTTTCCTCTGCCAAAATCGGGAAAATTGATAAGGTTTACTGGGATAGCCGGACTGGGGATCATAAACCAGGTGGGCTTTTCTTGGTGTCAGGAGCGTCCATCGAACCCAGACGAATTGAACATCCTACATCGATTGTAGACTTTGCGCCGACGATCGCGTCTCTCCTTGATGTATCCCTTCCTCATAGTGATGGCAAACCGATTTCGGGGCTGTTCTCTAAAGAACCAAGTATTCAGTCCTAAGCTTAATGGCACTGAAATAAGCATTAGGGAATCACCTAAACCTTTAGTCTACCGTAGGGTGGGCATTGCCCACCAGCCTTAAGTCAGTGCCATTCGTTCTAAGTTGAATAGCATTGAATTAAGGTTTTGTAGTAGGTGATGCGGGCGCTGATGGCGCTTTAGCGCAACTACTAACTTAGCTTATGGCGGTGACATTTGTCCTAAGTGGATATTTCTAGCCTATACTACATACAAAGTGAAAAAAATACGATTACACTCTCACCAACATAGGGTAGAGGAGTTCAAATGATTAAGCGATTGATTAAGGATGTTACTTATCCCATCATTAAGTCCCGACCAGACTTCCTAATTATTGGAGCGCAGAAAGCGGGAACCACCTCTCTGTACAACTACCTCATTCAGCATCCTCAAATCTTTGGCAACACTGGCTGGAAAGAAGTTCGTTACTTTGATCGCCCAGAACATTATAATCTAGGCTTTGGTTGGTATTTAGGCAATTTTCCGTCTAAACTTAAGAAAGGCAACAAGCTAACTTGTGATGCCTCACCCAACTATCTTTACTACGAATTTGTTCCTGAACGCATCAAAAAGGATTTGGGAACTCTTAAAATGATAGCCGTATTGAGAGAACCTGTCTCTCGTGCCTATTCAGCATGGCAAATGTTTCATAGCTTCTCAGATATTGATAACGACCATTTGAGACGATTTTACGATAAAAGAACCTTTGCTGAAGCGATTGAAGAAGAATTCCAATCCGACTTTGATCATACCAAGTACCCTTTTCGCTATGATTATGTAGGTCGAGGTAAATATGTCTATCAATTAGAAAATTACTATAACTACTTTAACAAAGACAATATTCTAGTTTTGAATATGGACTGGTTTCGTCAGGATTTGGGTTCAGTCCTCAATTGTGTCTGTAATTTTCTTGGGATTGACGAGTTTCCTCAGGAAACGCTTCAAAAATTACAGCAAAAAAAACATAATAAGGGAAAGTATGAATTTCAGAAAACCCCCGAAGATGAGGAAAAACTGGAATTTCTCAAGAGTTATTTTACTCCATTTAATCAGAAGCTGTATGAACTCCTCGGTGAGCGTTATACCTGGTGAAGCCAGTTGTGGCAATTGTAGGTCTGATGGAGTACATTGGTTGGTGGGGGCAAGAATTCATCCGTGTCAACTTAAGCTCAACCCCTCACCCCCAGCCCCTCTCCCCTGCGTGGGAGAGGGGAGCAATAGAATCCCTAACCCCTTCTCCCCACGGAGGGAGAAGGGGTTAGGGGATGAGGGGGAAAATGTCGAGGAGTAGATAGACACAGCTTAAAACCTTGCCAGTATTAATTTTCACCTTAAGTTGATACTAAGGGCAAGCCTGGCGCCTCTACATTTTGTTTCACCTCATACAGGGGGAAACCGCTATATACTCTAGTCAAATTCTTTTGGAAAACAGTGGTGCAATGATAAAACCGATCAAACAATCGATAAAAAAACTAGTCTATCCACTATATCCAATTCTTAATTCGTCACCAGATTTTTTAATTGTTGGAGTCCAACGCTCCGCAACGACATCACTCTATCACTATTTAACTAAGCATCCTCAGATATTAGTCACTCATAACTGGAGAGAAACCTACTACTTTGACAATCCTGAAAATTACAGTAAAGGTTTTGGCTGGTATCTGAGTCACTTCCCCTCTAAGCTTGGCAAAAACAAGAAGCTAACCTTTGAAGCTTCACCCAGTTATATATACCACCCCCATATTCCTAAGCTAATTAAACAAGACTTACGAACTATTAAAATGATTGCCATACTCAGAAATCCTGTGGATAGAGCATACTCAGCGTGGCAGATGTATCATAGCTATTCTAGCCTACCGCATAAGCATTTGCGAGAAAGAGCTGATGAGAGGACGTTTACCGAGGCGATTGAACAAGAATTTAATCCGGAATCTAACACGGCTAAATACCCCTATAATTATATTAACCGGGGTAAGTACGTTCAGCAACTAGAAAATTACTATAACTATTTTGATAAGGATAAGATTCTGGTTCTGAACTTTGCTGCGTTTAGCAATGATCTCGGTTCAAGTCTGAATCAAGTCTGTGAGTTCTTAAATATTGAACATTTTTATCAAGAAGCTATTCAGCAGTTTCAGAAAGAAAAATACGCAGCAGCGAAGTATGTGAGCAGTTCTGATGACGATCAAGTCTTGGATCGGCTGAAGGATTATTTTGCTCCGTATAATGAAAAACTGTACACCTTATTAGGACATCGATATGACTGGTAAAAATAGACCGTATATACTATCTTAATAGATAAATTACTATATCCTCAAGTCTAATACCTAACAGCCGTCATGAATACCGACAATCCATCCTCTTTTGTAGATAAACCAATTTTTCTCGTTGGTGCTGAACGTTCTGGCACGACAGTTTTGAGGCTGATGCTGGATCACCATCCCCAGATTGCTTGGTGCAATGAATTTGAATATGTTGTTGATCAGATATCGGAGAATGGTAACTTTCCTAAACTTGAGGCGTATTATGAATGGTTAGAAACGCATCGTATCTTTCAAGGAACAGGTTTCGAGATTGATCGTAGCTTGAGCTATCCCCAACTCGCCAATAGTTTTTTGTGCCAAAGACGCGATCGCACGGGCAAACCTCTAGTTGGTGCTACGGTTCACCGCCACTTTGATCGATTACTCGACATTTGGCCCGATGCCCGTTTCATCCATCTGATTCGTGATGGTCGAGATGTTGCCCGTTCCTGCATTGGTATGGGTTGGGCGGGCAATGTTTGGACAGGGGTAGAACGTTGGATAGAAGCCGAACATTTATGGGCGAAACTCAGTAAGAATATGCCTCCAGAAAGGCAAATCGAGATAACCTATCAAACTTTGATTGAAGAACCTGTTGAGACTTTAACACATTTGTGCAATTTCATTGGGGTATCTTATAATGATGCAATGTTAAGTTATCCGGAGACAACTCCTTATGATTTACCCAATCCAAACTTAATTGGACAGTGGCAACGCAAACTCTCTGATCGCGAGATTCAATTGGTTGAATCACGAATTGCCAATATGCTAGTTGATCGTGGATACAAGCTCAGTGGATTACCCCAGCTCACAGTTACTCCTGCAATGGAGCAAAGACTCAGGGTGCAAGACTGGTGGGCGCGACTGCGCTACCGAATTGATCGTGATGGTGTCGGTTTGGTACTCTTAGATTATTTATCCCGACGCTTTAAACTACAACCCTTGCAGAAGCGGGTTAAACAGCAATTTAACGCAAATCAGAGAGCTAGACTTGAGGAAAAAGCTAGAGTTAAGTTTTCATCGAAAAATGCAAATCAACAGAAAAAATAATGTTATTAACCTAGATGAATAGGATTAAGGTAAGAATCTAATGCCCCATCAACGAGTTGGTTTTTTGTCATCTCAGAATTACCTGGATAGAAATGCATTTTCCGGTACTCTATACTCGATGTATAGAGCATTAAAAGCCAGGGAACTTCAGATAGTCGAGTTAGGAAAACCTCACAAACCTTCCCTATGGCACAAGCTTCTGGGTCGTCTGCCTAAGAATAATGCACCGATAAAATTTGGCTCACAACGTTTTATTCTTGAATATACACAATTTGCTTATCAGGTGCAAAAACAACTTCTTAAAACTCCGTGCGATCTGATTGTTGCTCCGGTGGCATCAGAAGAGTTAACTTTCATTCAAACTAATAAGCCAATAATTTATTTTTCCGACGTCACATTTAATCTATATAAGCAATACTATCCATTAAAATTGAATCAAGAAGAAATTGAATGGAAAGAAAGACAAGAAAAAATAGCGATTGCTCAGTCCACTAAATTAGTCTATTCTTCTGAATGGGCTGCTAATTCAGCAATTCAAGATTACCAAGCAGATACAGCTAAAATTGAAATCATTCCATTAGGAGCAAACTTAGATGAGATTCCTTTAGTTAAAACTGTTTTATCACCGAGAAAACATTCGCCTTGCCGGTTATTGTTTATTGGAAAAAACTGGCAGCGAAAAGGAGGCGATATCGCCTTTGAAGCGCTAGTATCTTTGCTAGAAATGGGTGTTGAAGCAGAACTAGTCGTGATTGGAACTGTCCCTCCAGTGCAACATGAAAAATTGACAGTTATTCCTTATCTGAATAAAAATGTTCCTCAGCAGCGACAAAAACTCAATGAATTTTTTTTCACCTCACTTTTTTTCATTTTTCCGACTCGTGCTGACTGTTCGCCGATTGTAATTTGTGAAGCCAACGCTTTTGGTCTCCCCGTACTCACTACAGATGTAGGCGGAATACCGACGATTGTCAAAAATGGAAAAAATGGTTACATGTTATCGCTTTCGGCTTCAGGAAAAGATTATGCAAATTTAATCACCCAGATTCTCTCCGATCAAAGTAGCTATCAACAGTTAGTTTATGATTGCCGCAAGGAATATGACGAGCGTTTAAACTGGGATAAATGGGGTGAAAGGATGTATCAAATTATTCTAGATATACTAAACTGAAATTTTAAAGATGTCTCGTGCCATTCAACTCAACCCTCCCTATCGTTTGGTGGTAGTTATCCTCAACTACCGCACCCCCAATCTCGTCATCGATTGCTTATCCTCATTGCAAACTGAAATTGAGGTGGGACATGATGTTGTCGTGGTCGTTGATAACGCCTCCGGTGATAACTCAGTCCCCCACATCGAACAGGCAATTAACGAAAACAACTGGAGTTCCTGGGTCAAACTTTTACCCTCTCCCATCAACGGTGGCTTCTCGGCTGGCAATAACCTCGGCATCAAAGCCTTAACCGCAGACGCCTATCTCTTACTCAATAGCGATACAATTGTCCGTAAAGGGGCAATCAAATCCCTCCTAGATGCCCTAGAAACCTATCCTGAAGCTGGACTCATCAGTCCCCGCCTAGAATGGCTCGACGGCACCCCCCAAATAAGCTGTTTCCGCTACCGTTCCCCGGTTAGCGAATTAATTAACTCTGCCGCAACCGGACCGATTACCAAACTGCTCAACCATTATGACGTACCCATCCCCGTCTCGGATACTCCCATGGAACCCGAATGGACAAGCTTTGCTTGTGTTCTGATTCGGCGGGAGGTAATCGAGCAAATTGGCTTAATGGATGAAGGATACTTTATGTATTTTGATGATATCGACTACTGTCGGAGAGCAAGAAACGCTGGCTGGAAGATTCTCCATTTGCCTCAAGCAAGAGTTGTCCATCTGCGGGGTGGGAGTGGACCGGTGAAAGCTGCGGTAGCGGCTCGCAAACGCCCTCCTGCTTATTCCTATGCTTCCCGAAGCAGATACTTCGCTAAATTCTACGGTCTGACTGGGCTGTGGATGGCTAACCTATTATGGTACGCTGGTTGGAGTATATCACTAATGCGCCAATTAGTGGGCAATAGACAGCTCCATACCTGCGAAAAGGAGGTGTATGACATTTGGACGAACTGGCGAGAACCGATGAAACCCCCAGTATTACCGGGAAAAGAGAATCAATGAGTCATTCTCCTAGTTTTATTATCATCGGCGCGATGAAATGCGCCACTAGCACCCTGCACGAGCAATTAGCCGTCCAACCTGGCATATTTATGAGTGAGCTGAAAGAACCTAATTTTTTCAGCGACGATGACCAGTATGCTAAAGGAATGGACTGGTATCTGGCTCATTTTCAGCCAGCTAATGCCAATGATATCTGTGGCGAATCCAGTACCCACTACACCAAGTTCCCCACTTACCCCAAAACCATAGAACGCCTGTACAACCATTTGCCAGATGTAAAACTCATCTATGTAATGCGCCATCCCATTGACCGACTCGTCTCTCAATACATCCACGAATGGAGCCAACGAGTCATTACCGTCGAAATTAACCAGGCGATCGCTCAACATCCAGAACTGATTTACTATAGCCAGTATACTCGCCAACTTCAACCCTATTTTGACACTTTTGGTCAACAGCGCATCTTACCCGTTTTCTTAGAAAGGCTATTCAAGTATCCCCAACAAGAATTAGAACGAGTCTGTGGCTTCATTGGTTATCCAGGTCAACCCATCTGGGATAATGAACTCAGTACTCGCAATGTCTCAACAGAGCGGATGCGAACGAGTAAAATCAGAGACTTTTTTGTCGAAGCTCCCCTGCTTAAACAAATGCGACGCTGGTTGATCCCCAAAAGCTTCCGCAATTGGGTGAGAAGTTTGTGGACGATGAAACAGAAACCTGAGCTTGAGTCGGAACAAGTGGAACACCTACAGGCTATCTTTGATCAAGACCTGGCTGTACTTGGCTCTTGGCTGGGAATTGAACTATCTTGTCATAACTTCAAAGCAGTAGTACAGGCGGAACCCAGGAATTGGGTTAATCTATCACCAAAGAATCAACCAATCTCTTCGGGCGATTATGATTGAATCAATTACTGCACCATCCATTTCTGCAACAGAACCCGATTGGAGTCGCGAACAATTGCGCCGCTGGTGGGACCCAAGCCGCCAACTCCTCAAATCTATCCGTGAGTATCAAAAGTGGTATGCAAAAGGAGGACTTATTGGAGGATTATTGCGTCGGGTTAACGTCTTTCAGCATCGCTTCTGGAGTGTGGTCACGGGCGCTGATATCCCCCTGAATTGCCAAATTGAAGGGGGACTACTCCTGCCTCATCCCAATGGGGTTGTCATTCATTCCAAGGCTTCGATTGGACCCAATTGCCTGATTATGCAACAGGTCACAATAAGTAAGGATATCAAAATCGGCGGTCATGTTGATATTGGTGCGGGTGCGAGAATCTTTTACGAGGCTAAGGTCGGTAACCATGCCAAAATAGGGGCTAACGCCGTCGTACTTTGTGATGTGCCAGCAGGCGCAACAGCTGTGGGCGTACCTGCGAGAATCATTACTCAGTCTCAGCCAGAAACTCAGGAGAATTCTGATTTGGAAACCCCTATTTCTAATGTCTAGCGATCGCACTATCCCTATTCCCCAGAGTTCCAGACACAGCGAGGTTTCCGGGTCATGTTCATTAATCCGCCATGGCTGATTATCATGGAAATAATCCTATTCGCGATCGCACTCTCCCTTCTTGTCCCCATCGGGATGCTGTTCATTGAGTGTTTCGCCGCCCTCTTCCCACAGCGTCAACACCCAGAAGCCGCCCCAGCCTCCCCTCCCCGCATAACTGTGTTAATTCCCGCCCACAACGAAGCCTCTGGAATTAGCACTACCCTAAAAACAATAGTACCCCAGCTAACCGACCAAGACCGATTGGTGGTTATTGCCGATAATTGTACCGATGAAACCGCCGCGATCGCACGTCAATTAGGCGCAACGGTAATTGAACGCCAAGATACAGAACGCCAAGGGAAAGGATATGCCTTAGACTACGGGATAAAGCACCTAGCCACAGACCCACCCGATATCGTGGTACTCGTAGATGCTGACTGTATCGTACATCAAGGCGCGATCGCGAAACTCGCTCAGCGTACCAACACATCCAAAAGACCCACCCAAGCCATTTACCTGTTAGAACAACCCCCCAATCCTACACCCAAGGATACCATTTCCGCTCTAGCGTTTCGGGTGAAAAACTTAGTCCGTCCCTGTGGACTAAATCAACTGGGATTCCCCTGCTTATTGACGGGTACCGGAATGGCGTTTCCTTGGTCAGTTATCCACCAAGCGCCCCTGGCAAGTAATAATATAGTCGAGGATATGCAGCTTGGCATTGATTTAGCCATAGCCGGACATCCTCCCCTATTTTGTTTAGACGCTAGAGTCACCGGATGTCTCCCCCAGCAGCAGGAAGCCGCCAAAACTCAGCGCACCCGCTGGGAACATGGACATTTACAAACCTTACTCACCCAAGTCCCGCGACTCCTTAGCCAGTCTTTGTTTCAGCGGCGGGTTGACTTGTTCGCGATCGCCCTTGATTTAGTTGTACCACCCCTGTCCCTGTTAGTCATGATTTGGGTAGCGGCGATGGGGGGAACATTACTAGCAGCCATTGTGGGAGTATCCTGGATACCAGCGATTTTTGTAGGACTAGAAGGACTATTAATTCTACTATCAATTATTGGGGCATGGGCTAAGTTTTGCCGTGAGGATATACCTGCACAGACACTTTTGACTGTACCCTTTTATATTTTGTGGAAAATTCCCCTGTATTTGGCGTTTCTCGTGAAGCCGGAAAATAAGTGGATTCGCACAGAACGAGACGCAGTGGATGTTCCAGAATCTTGATGGTTTCCCAATCTACCTGTGTAGAGACGCGCCATGGCGCGTCTCTACAATGTGTGGGGAATGCCCTTAACTCAACGCTTCTACATACTGATGAGGATAGGGATGGCGTTTCCCTAGTTCGTCATTCGCCAAAGGCTCCTGGCAAGTAATAATATAGTGAAGGTATAGGGTAAAAATCAATGAATGTATCTTTAACCCCAGAACTAGAACAATTTATTCAACGTCAGATTGATGCAGGAAAATACAATTCACCCGAAGAAGTAATTATTAGAAGTATCCAGTTATTAGCAATTATGGAACGTTTCGATCAAGGAAGCGTTGAAGTATTACAACCAACAAAACCCAAAACGGAATGGATGCCTGGTTTTTTTGAAGAAGTGATTGGAGGTTGGGTAGGCGCACCGCTAGTCCGCAAACCGTACATGTAGAGACGCGCCATGGCGCGTCTCTACAATATGTGTGGGGAACTCCCCTAACTCAACGCTTCCAGATAATCCCGCACCCGATTCCGCCGCTTGGGTTGGCGCAACTTCTGCAACGCCTTCGCCTCAATTTGCCGTACCCGTTCGCGAGACAGTTCCAGCGCCCGCCCAATCTCAGCTAAGGAGTAGGGATGTCCATCGCCCAAACCAAACCGCATACAAATCACATCCCGTTCGCGACTGGTTAAATCAGCCAGGAGTTGCTGTAAATCCCGCTGTAAAGCCTCGCGCATCAACACGTCTTCTGGGGAGGTTTCCTCGGTTTCCAGTAAATCACCCAGTTCTGTATCCTTCTCCTTCCCGACTTTAATCTCCAAGGAAACCGATCGCGGAACTCGCATCAGCACTTCCCGTACCTGCGGCGCATCCATTTCCAACTCTTTGGCGATATCCTCAATCGTGGCTGTACGTCCTCGTTCCTGAGAAATCTTCCGCTGGGCTTTCTTAATCTTATTCAGCTTTTCGGTAATATGAACCGGTAAGCGAATCGTCCGACTTTGAGTCGCGATCGCACGAGTAATTCCCTGACGAATCCACCAATAGGCATAGGTACTAAACCGATACCCCTTAGTCGGATCAAACTTCTCAACTGCCCGTTCTAATCCTAAAGTTCCTTCCTGAATCAAATCAAGCAGTTCTAAACCGCGATTTTGATACTTCTTCGCCACCGACACCACCAGGCGCAGGTTGGCTTTAATCATGTGTTCCTTCGCCTGCAACCCTTGGGCTTGAACCTGTTCCAGTTCCTTAACCGTCAGTTCCGCTAAATCCGCCCAGCGCCGTTTCCCCACCACCAGACTTGGCTTCAGGGTAGCCACATCCACCCCAGCGGTTGTCGCCCAGCGTTCTAAGGAGGGGCGATGTCCTAACTGAGAGGCTAAACGGTCATGGGTTTCGATTAAATGAACGAAATGCTCAATAACTGGCTCCTCTGGTGTGGCGAACTTGACGCGCAAGTCCAGTAGTCGCATATAGCGCTGAACTTTTTGAGCTTCTGAGACTTCCTCATCTCGTCTCAATAAACGAACCCGACCGATTTCTTGAAGATATAGCCGCACCAAATCGGTGGTGCGGCGGTTGGCACTTTTAGCAAAGCTACTCGTGTCGATGTCCTCTTCAATATCTGGATCAACGAAATCATCCACAGGATTATCGATATCGCCGTGGGTATCATGCAAATCCAGGCTGTAGGTAGGTTGGTCGTGGTCGAATTCGGTGTCGGTAAAAGGAGTGGCTGGCATAGTGATCTCTTAGATTACGACCGATAACGACACTTGATCGAAGTGTGTCATCACTTATTACTAGAATTCCCACCCTTGATGACCGGATAACAGCGTTTTTCGTTTTTCTCAGCGATAAGGGTTACCTGTTTTGCCAGGAAACCCTTACTAAGATTTACTGCTAACGCATCGCCACAGTTTCCGTTTTTACAGAATTCTCAGCATTTTGGGCTTAAAATCTGTCTCAGGTTAGATGACTGGGCTTCTCCTCTAGCAGATAGTGTACGCGATACCCTCTTGGGGAATGAGTGACCTTAGTCAAAGGCTGTATTAATCTACATCACCCATCAGACGGATTCCAGAAAGATTATTGAGACTTGTTTGGGAAACCGTTTTTTGACCAGGGTATCATCCGCGAAAACTGGATGGATAGCATGGGGTATAACCCCTAGCTCCATCTCTTTCTATTCCATTGTATAGAACAGGCGATAGGAAGTAGGTAACAATTTATATTTTGAACCCGTTTGTTGGGTGTCGGGTGTCGGGAGAAACCAAAGTCATTGAAGTTCCCTCCCTAGAACCGCTTCACCCTCATCCCCTAACCCCTTCTCCAACCCCCCTCATTCCCCCCTTTTAGATCCCCCTTCCGTCCCCCTTGTAGATCCCCCTTCCGTCCCCCTTAAGAAGGGGGAAGCCATAGGATACTTCGCGTTTTTTGCACGGGGGAGACCTAAGGATGCTTCGCTTTTTTTGCACGGGGGAGGACAGAGGATGCTTCGCTTTTGTTTCATGGGAGAAGGGGAACCATCCCATAAAGAAGCTTCTAAAGCACACTTGGAATATTGCTTCCATCCCCCCTAACCCCCCTTTGAAAGGGGGGTTAGGGGGGATGGAGAGGGGCAAAGGCGTGAGAAAGGGCGCACGTCAGCAAAGGGCGCACGTCGGTGCGCCCCTACGGAATACCGCTGATTTTCAAAACGTCACTCAGGGTAGGACAGTATGTTGGTAAACCGAATGTCTGGGGATTCACTGGGTTTTGATAAGTAAAATGGCGATAGTTGAGGCAAAATCGATCCCACGCCGCCATTTGAATCCGGAATAAGATAATTAATAGATTCGCTAGTCCAATCGATAAGGGGACTCGAAGATAAATTTTTTTACCCAAATAAGTACAGACTTCTTCTACCGCCTGATTCACGCTGAGGCGCGGATTTCCTAAGACTAAACGATTTGTCGATAATACGTCACCCGTGTTCGCTGTCAACTTCTGACTCGGAGGATGATTAACCAGATAGCGCACTACCTGAGCGATATCCTGGGCGTGCATAAAGTGGAAACTCCCATCGGCTTTGAACCAACGAATTAAGTCCATCCATTTCACCACATCCTTAATCCCTGATGAAATATGGGAGTAAGGTTTACGCTCATCTCCCCCCAATACCAACGTGGGAAACACTGTAGTAATTTTAGGCGCGATCGCTAATTTTGAGAGCTGCTGTAAACAGTCATATTTGGAACGGATATAGTCGGTTCCCAGTTGACCGGCTTGTTTGAGTAACTGGTTTTGCTGATTTAGAATGCTAGCAGTGGAAAAATAAATGACTTGTTCACAACGTTGTGTATTCAGCAAATCCAGCAACCGCAGGGTTTTGACCACATTAATATCAAAAACTTCCTGTACTCCTCCCCAAGCCGTTGCTGCCAAAATAGCTACATCTACAGTTTTAAGCAAATCGCCAAACTGATCAATCTGCCGTAAATCGGCTTTACAAATCGTAATACCCGGACGAGCATGGTAGTCAAATCCTAATTTATCTGGATTTCTGACCAATAAATATAACTCGTGATCCGTTTGTTGAATTAAAGTTTCGGCGACATACTGACCGATACAACCACTAGCACCGGTCATGAAGATTCGCTTGGGAGCCATTTGATTTTAGATCTTGAAAATATCCTAATCCTAGCTCAACCGATATTACATTATGTAAATATTTGGCTTGTAGTAAGGGCTTTAGCCCTAGATTCCGTTGGGTAACATGGGTCAACCTAACTTACAATCTATTCCACGATTTTAACTGTATGATCCACCTGAATTTGTGTCAGGGGCGGATTGAGTCACATCTGGGTGATGGACGAAACGACAATAGTGAAATCCTACCTCTACATTTGGAAAGGGCGGGTTTTGAATAAACGTTATCATCAATAGCGACACGAAAGCCCATAAACCCGCCCCTACAGACGCGCAATGTCCGACAGACGTAGGGGTTCTCGCATTCGTTTCCAGATGTATCGGTTTTCTGTCAACATACCAGCACGAAGGCTTTACCCAATCCCCTATTCCCCAATCTCATTACGCATGAACGGTGAGCAATTGATCCACTTGTTTGGCTGTCTCAAAGAAGAACCTAACATTATCTTCTGGGGTTCCCGGTAAGACACCATGACCCAAATTAAAGATATGACCTCGGTTTCCGGCTTTGCGAATTGTATCCAAAATGCGATCGCGGATAAAATCCTGTGACCCAAATAACACCCCTGGGTCCATATTCCCCTGAACGTTCTTATGATAGCCTAACCGCTGTCGCGCTTCTGCCATATCCACTGTCCAGTCTACGCTGATAATATCCACACCGGATTTACCCATGCGCTCTAATATACCTGCACTCCCACTGATATATAAAATCAGAGGCGTATCTGGATGGGTGGCTTTCACCTGCTCAACCACTCGCTGCTGATAGGGTAAAGCAAAGGTATCGTAGTCTTGGGGACTCAGTTGACCCGCCCAAGAATCGAACAGTTGCACGACTTGAGCACCATTATCAATTTGATAGCGCACATAAACCGCGATCGCGTCGGCTATTTTACCCAGAAACTCATGCAGCATGGCAGGTTGGGAAAATGCCATCCCTTTAATAATCGAGTAATTTTTGGAACTTTTCCCCTCAATCGCATAAGCGGCTAACGTCCAAGGCGCACCGACAAAGCCTAATACAGCGGCTTCGTTACCGACTTCCCGGCGCAGCGCCTGTAATATCTCTCCGACAAATGTTAATTTTTCTAACTCTAAGGAATGAAGCCCGTCAATTTGTGCTTTGGAGCGAATCGGCGGATCAATAATTGGTCCCTTGCTTTCGATAATATCAAAGGGAATACCGAGTCCGGGTAGGGGAGTGAGGATATCAGAAAATAGAATCACTCCATCCGGACGAAACGCCTTCCAGGGTTGGAGAGAAATTTCAATAGCAATTTCGGGAATTTCCGAGCGTTCCCGGAAACTGGGATACTTATCGCGTAAATCCCGATAGGCTTTCATATATCGACCCGCCTGTCGCATCATCCACACCGGCGGACGTTCTAATTCTTCACCACGAGCGGCTCGTAATAAATAAGGAACCTGGGTTAACCCAGTCATCAAAATACCTCCGATGTAGGAAACTCGTTTTCGATGCATTTGTTAGCTTACCATTCCGGGCTGACGATTATTTATTAATTTTTCCAACATAATGTTCCCTGATCCCCATCCAGTTCAACCCAGCGTCCCACAGGCAAAGCCGCGTTGACACCATCGTGACCAAAGGGAAAATCTGAGACAATGGGGATATCTAGATCACTTAAGCGATCGCGTAATACCTCTTCAACCGTCCAACTTGGTATATTCTGGGGGGGATAGCAGCGGCTAAACCGTCCCAAGGCAATACCCTTAACCTTGTGTAACATGCCACTCATCCGCCATTGAGTCAACAGGCGGTCAATTCGATAAGGCGCTTCAGTTACATCCTCTAACGCCAGAATTGCCCCATCTAGCGGTGGTAGAATCGGTGTACCCAGTAAATGGGTTGCCACAGTTAGATTCCCTGGCAAAAGCCACCCCCTCACCTTACCCCCGCCCCAACCTTTCCCAGTTAAGGGGGACACATAGCGTCCTTCTACACAGTCAAATAAGCGATTTAGCGACCATTCCGGTTCACTGGCTAATGTGGTTAAGACCGGACCATGAACACTGCCAATTCCCACTCCAGCTAGACTCCACAAGAGACAAGTTATATCGGAAAAGCCAATCAGCCATTTTGGGATAGGAGATTTTGGCTCAAGACTCCTTTCATCAGCTCTAATTTTATCTCCCCCAGCTTCCCCTACTTCCCCAGCTTCCCCAGCTCCCCCAGCTCCCCCAGCTCCCCCTACTCCCCCAGCTTCCCCAGCTTCCCTGCTCAATATTACTGGGGACATCCACGTCCAGTCTTCCAGAAGACGAGCGCTACCATAGCCACCTCGGGTACAAAGAATCCCCTGACATTCTGGGTCATACCAAGCGGCGGCTAACTGATGGCGTCGTTGGTTATCTGTACCCGCCAGGTAGCCATCCCTAGCATCCCAATTAGCTGGCAATTCAACTCGATAACCTCGACGACGCCAAATTTCCACTCCCTGATGGAATGCGTCAACCTCTCTTAACGCACCACTCGGAGCAATCACCCGTAGCAAATCGCCCGCTTGTAAGGGATAGAGCTGATTTATATTCACCAAATTCACCTCACGGTAGAGAAGTAGCATACTACGTCTCTACACATCGCCATCATCGCCATAATCACCATCTTTCCCATCTACTAATACAGTTACTCACCCTCTAACTCAACCGCGCCGTGCATTCAAGAATCAACTTTTGATTAACTAAAGAATAGGGTTGAATTTCCAACGCCCTACGAAAGGCTGTAATTGCCGCTTGATAGTCTCCCAACGCCGCATGGCACAATCCCAAACCATGCAGCGCCCCAAAATGAATAGGATTAAGTTGGATAACCTGCTGACAATCGTCTCTTGAGTTTTGATACTGTTTAAGTACGTAGTAAAGAACGGCTCGTCGATTCCACGCTTCGGCAAAATCAGGTTGCTCTCTAATAATCTGGGTCAGCAGCGCTTCAGCTTGGGCTGCTTCCCCACGTTCTAATAAAATCTGTGTTCGTTCCAGCCGTTCCATACCGGAGATTCCCTTTTGATAGAACCAGATACGCCATAGTGCTTCGGTTGCCTGCTTGCGGACATTTTCGTCAGGGTTTTTTAAGTCCTCCAGTAAGGAATTGATGGATGATTCACTCATATCTTGTCCTCTTATCTAGTATGTAACGGATTACTCAGATTGATACCCACTACCCTATTTTCCCGCCAAAATTTGAATAGAGTCCAGATTGTTGCGAGTAAAGATTCCATAAACTTTACGGATGTACCAGTTTTATGACTGCATTTTGTAAAATGGGCAGACTGATACTAAGTTCGCTTACTGTGCTGGTTTTTTGCGGGAAACGTAGCTAGGAGAGTCATTCTAGCTGTTCCACTCCAGCAAGGATGTTGAACAAACTAGAATTCAAGCAGTCAGTCCAACTCCCACAAGGGAATGTGTCTCCGCCGCTAGGAGGTTATATGAGTCCTTCTGTGAATCGGTCTTCCGACTCACCCAAGTCTTCTGGTGAAAATCTGCCAGAAGCATCCAGTGTGCAACCGCCACACCCAGCCCCGCCCAATGGCAATTCTCAAAACGTGACTAACTCATCTACTACAACGGATTCAACCGGGACAATGCCATCAGATGTCCAACGACAACAACCTATTCCTCCGCCCAGTGAACCCATGCAGTACCGAGCAATCGGTCTGATTCGGGGAAAATATATGCCCTCTGCTGAGCAATTGACACGGGGTACTCTACTCGCAGATGACGGTACCTTAATTGATGCCGTCTTACTGGGTCGGGTCATGAGTTTGGTGAAAAATCATCTTGATTTAGCTCAATCCCATCTTTGGGTAGTTTATCCTCGCACGAGACAACAAGACGGAAATTTGCACGTCCAAATTGTCGGTGTTTGGGAACCTGAAACACTCAATCAAAATCAAACAACGGCTTCGGAATCAACCGACTCGCCACCGGAAGAGTCAACCCCTGAGGCGCAAACGTCTCCAGATGATTCTCAACCTGAACCAACAGAGCAATTACCAGAAGGTTATTTTTCAATTCGGGGTCAAGTCATTTACCAGTCGCGGGAGAATGAAGACGTTATTGTCAAAATCAAACAGTCTCCCCGTAAAGAGTCAGAGAAAACCAAATTTTTCAAGCTTCAGCTCAAGGGATTGCTTGGGGAAAAGGTGATTAATCACTTTTGGGATTTGCACGTCAAACTGCATACCAATACCCTGATGATTGAGGAAGGCAATGATATTGGTATGGTTCATGCACCCAAAAGGCGATCCAATAAGAATTTTCGCCCACGCCAAGGGTCAAGACCTAAAAAGAGTTCTCCCCGTCGTGGTGCAGGCGAAACAACAGGAACAGGAACCTCACTCAAGCGTTCAGAACCCTTATCCAAACCGGTTCAACGTAGGGACAAGCCAGGTAAAGGTAATTCCTAAGAGCGATTCCTGATAGGCATTGAGCAGGATTCCGCCGCCTATTCTATGCTTCTACCTCATTGGTGAAGTGGTAGTTAGCGGCGGTTATAGGACATTAAACCTGTAAAGTGCTAATATAACAAAGGACAAATGACAGATGACAGATGACGCCAATCCCACGACTGAAGGTCGTGGGATTGGCTTAATCTATGGTTATTTGAGCCCCCCAGCGATCTTGAGGCAGAAAGGAACGATCCATGGGAATGGATGCGACGGGTTCGGTGAGAGTAAATTCCCCCATTTCAATCCATTGCTTTAATTCCAAAGCAACTTGCCGTGAGAGAAATAGACTTGCCAAGGGCGCCGTCCGCACAGATTTGCCGTCAATGGTAATGCGCCCCTGCTTCAGTTGGGCGTAGCTGACTAATCCAAAGGTGGGACGAACGCGACGGGGGATCGAGAAATCAACCACTGGGGCGACAATCTCTTGATCCGACACGGCACAATGCTGAACAACCTCTTCACTCAAGACAGGTAAGGGTACACCAACGCCCAACATCAGAGACGGGCCATAATTTTTAAAGTAGCAACCCCGTACCCACTTGGGATTCATCTGCTTGGCATCCCCAATTAATGCTAATGTAGCGGCAGGACCAATGGGCGTGTGATTGGGAAGGCGTTTCTGCAGGGGAAAATGTTGAGTCCCTTCCCAAGCGATGTAACCAATACCCCCACCCAAGAAAATTTTCGTGCCAATTCCAATCAATTTGAGTTCAGGATCGTTAAGGAGTGGGGAAATAGCTCCAGGATTGGAATAGACTGCATTGCTCAGTCTGGGCTGGAGCGGACCTAGATAAGTGTACAAGAGGCGATCGCCCCCATTGACGCCGACGATAAAGTTTTGATAAAGATTGCGCGGATTGTAAAGATAGAACTGGTTAATCGTTTCGCGAGTAATCGTCGTATCACAAGAGACTCTAGGATAACAGTCTGTTACCTGTCCAATCGCTCGTAACTGCACAGATTTACCAGCAATCAAGTCTTCAATCACATGGGAACCACCCCGTTCCCTAGATTCCTCAACCTCTGGCAGATCTCCCATATCGGTAGAGTCTACGACTTGAGTCGCGCCCAAATACAAATCCACCGCACCAAAGCCTGCATAAGCAGGTACACCATCTAACCAACATTTACGAATTTTAATCGGAGGGTCTGTGTGACCTAAATTAATAATCGCGCCAGAGGACTCCATTGGCTCAAATGTACCTGTGGTAATCACATCGACGTTCTTAGCCGCCTGAGTAACACCTATCTCGGCGACTCGCGCTTTTAATTCCTCGACCGTCCAGACGACTGCACGACGATGGTGAATTTTGTCATTGATGTCAGCTAGGGTTCGCACAATCAACAGTTGTCATTGGTCATTGGTCATTGGTCATTTGTAAGGGTTTGAGGAATATTTACAAAATTTAACAGAGTTCGGTTTATTTCCATCAACCTACTTAGTGGCTCTTTTCACTATTATCGTTTTTTTCCCGCCCTAATGTTACTTAACCTGCCCTGATGGGGTGACAAGTCGAGAATTGGGCGTACAGACGTAGCTACATCTCTACATTGCGTCTTCTGCTCCCCCTGCTCCCCCTGCTCCCCCTGCTCCCCCTGCTCCCCCTGCTCCCCCTGCTTCCCCTGCTCCCCCTGCTTCCCCTGCTTCCCCTGCTCTCCCTGCTCCCCCATCCCTTAGGGTATCAGCAGTGGGAGAAACAGCAAAGGTTGTTGCTACAGGTTGAGCATCCTTGTGACTCGGATGATGCCATTGGTCAAGAATATCTTTGACTAGAACCTCCTTGAGCCAAACCTGAGCCACTACCGTTAGGGGAAGTGCTAAGAATAATCCTAAAAATCCAAAGAAGGTCACAAAAAATAACTGGGCGAGCAAAGTTATGGCGGGTAGCAGGGATACCTGCTGCGCCATAACTAAGGGCGTGAGTAAATTAGTTTCAACCTGCTGAATCACAATATACAGAATCAATACAGCCAAGGCTTTCCAGGGCGAATCCAGCAGCGCGATCGCTATCGGTGGGATCACACTCAACGCAGGTCCAATATTGGGAATAAATGTCAAAATTCCAGCTAACGTAGCTTGTGCCAGTGCCAGGGGAACTCTTAACAGCAGCAAGCCGAAAAAACTCAACAAAGAAATAACTGCCATATTAAACAGAATACCCGCTAGCCATCCTCGTAACGATTCATTACACCGTTGCAAAATCTCATCGACTCGACGCCGATAAAATGATGGAAAAATGCGAACAAAACTTTTCCGATAAGGGTTAGGATCGGCAAGGAGCATCAGTGTTAAAATCAGGACAAGCAAACTATTAAGCAGAACACCCAAAGCATTATTAAAAAATGTGACTCCACCCCCTAATACACGATTAATTAAGGGAGGAAGCTGTTGCAGCAACTGGTTAATATCTGGGATATACTGATCGAGCAATCCCGATGAAATATCCGCTTCTATGGCTTCTATCCACTCACCTAATTGTTCGATACCCTGGGGAACCAACTCACTCAGTTGTAGAAATTGCTCGGCAAAAGGAGGTACAATTAGGAAGTAAAATACGACCAAAACACACAGTAACAAAAAAAGCGACAGCAGAACCGAGAAAAAACGCTGTAGTCCAGATCGCTGAAATCTTTCCACCAGAATATTCAATGCATTAGATATCACAATTGCAGTAAATATAAGCATTAAAATATGCCTAATTTGCCACAAAATAAATAGTGAAATAATAAAGACAAGTATACCAATCCATTTACCCAGACTCACTGCCCTACCTCCACGTTACTCTGGTTTGATCATGCTGGAATTCCCCAACTCCCTCATCTGCCCCATCTCCCCTATCTCCCCTATCTACTTTATTATCAATACAGACTGAAACAAAAAACAACTTTTGCCATGCTGCACTAGAACACCAGTTCCATAAATGTAATACAAATGTCTGTAAAGTACTTTTTTCTATCCGATGGCTGGACTGTGGGACGAGTTTGGGAGTTTGGAGGACTCTGGAATGTTAATGCTTGGCGACGGGAACCCGAAATCATCCGTCTAAACCTTTGCATCCTGGAACAGGGGGAAAAGTTATGGCTATATCGGGTCGAGGATGCGGTACTGATGGTAGAAGTTAAACCGACACCGGAAGCCTCACCCCAATCCGCAAAAACCATTGGTCAAGTCGTCCTCAAACGTTTGATGAGTGCTGAACAAGTGATTGAGCGATTGACCACCGCGCCGAGTGTTTTGAATCTCTCCTCAGAAACTGACGATTCTTGATTAGCGATTGGGTAGAGACGTAGCATGCTACGTCTCTACGTTGGGGCAGGCACTGTTGAGCAAGCGCGTTGGGTCACAACTCAAAACTTCCCCTCGGCTTGCAATCGTTTCTAACAAAAGTTACACTTCTTTAAAGTCAACTGACTCGCCTAGCACTTATGGAACATAGAGGTTAACCTCAAAAAGTAATCGGTTCATTCCTCTAGGCGGGTAAGATCAATTTCTAATATCTTGATTCAAAAGAAGCGTCAAAGTAGAAACTCTATCTCTAGGAGGAGCGTAGTCGATGGGACTACCGTGGTATCGAGTACATACAGTCGTCCTGAATGATCCAGGGCGTCTGATTGCTGTGCATCTGATGCACACTGCCCTTGTGGCAGGCTGGGCTGGTTCGATGGCTTTGTACGAACTAGCCATATTTGATCCGAGTGATCCAGTCCTCAATCCCATGTGGCGTCAAGGAATGTTCGTGATGCCGTTCATGGCGCGTTTAGGGGTCACTGACTCTTGGCGGGGTTGGAGCATTACTGGGGAAACAGCGACAGATGTCGGCTATTGGTCCTTTGAAGGTGTCGCGGCGGCTCATATTGTTCTGGCAGGTTTGTTGTTCTTAGCAGCCTGCTGGCATTGGGTTTACTGGGATTTAGAACTGTTTAGAGATCCCCGCACCGGCGAACCGGCGTTGGATTTGCCGAAAATGTTTGGCATTCACCTGTTCTTGTCTGGTCTTCTCTGCTTTGGCTTTGGTGCATTTCACCTGACTGGGCTTTTTGGTCCGGGAATGTGGGTATCTGATCCTTATGGTCTAACGGGTAGCGTTCAACCTGTAGCCCCAGCGTGGGGTCCTGAAGGATTTAACCCCTTTAACCCAGGCGGTATCGTGGCTCACCATATCGCTGCAGGTATTGTCGGAATTATTGCTGGACTTTTTCACTTGACAGTTCGACCCCCAGAGCGACTTTTTAAAGCGCTGCGGATGGGGAATATCGAAACAGTACTCTCTAGCAGTATTGCCGCTGTATTCTTTGCAGCGTTCGTCGTGGCGGGTACGATGTGGTACGGTTCTGCGGCTACACCGATTGAACTGTTCGGTCCTACCCGTTACCAATGGGATCAAGGCTATTTCCAGGAAGAAATTGATCGCCGTGTGGAACTGGCGATGGCAGACGGAGCCAGCCGCTCAGAGGCGTGGAATCAGATTCCGGAGAAGCTGGCGTTCTACAACTATATCGGCAACTCTCCAGCTAAGGGCGGTTTGTTCCGCACCGGTCCAATGGACAAGGGTGATGGTATTGCCCAAGCTTGGTTGGGTCATCCGGTATTTACCGATGGCGAAGGTCGGGAATTGACGGTGCGCCGTATGCCTAACTTCTTTGAAACCTTCCCGGTCGTTTTGACCGACGCCAATGGCGTTGTTCGTGCGGATATTCCATTCCGGCGGGCTGAGTCGAAATATAGCTTTGAGCAAACAGGTGTCACGGCTAAATTCTACGGTGGTCTTTTGGATGGTCAAACCATTGAAGAACCAGCGGTTGTTAAGCAGTATGCCCGGAAAGCTCAACTGGGTGAGCCGTTTGAATTTGATCGCGAAACCTTAAACTCTGACGGGGTGTTCCGTACTAGTCCACGGGGTTGGTTCACCTTCGGTCATGCGGTTTTTGCTCTGTTGTTCTTCTTTGGTCATATCTGGCATGGTTCCCGGACTCTGTTCCGAGATGTATTTGCTGGGGTTGATCCTGACCTAGACGAGCAAGTCGAATTCGGTCTGTTCCAGAAAGTGGGTGATAAGACCACTCGGAAAAAAGAAGCAGTGTAAAACAGCAAGACTTCGTTAATCGGTAGAGGGCAAAAGAAAAAGCACTTTTTCTTTTGCCTCTTTCGCTATTTTGGTTGATCGATATAATGAGTTTGGTTTAAGTACTGCCGTAGGATAGGCATCTTAAAGGCGTATCGATGAAGATGATATTCCCTCGTCTTCAGACAGGGGAGTGTCAATGAGCAAGGTAAACTGGTAGTACAGTAGATAATTGGGTAAGTTGTGACATGGAAAGCCTCATTTATACATTTTTCTTGATTGGCGCTCTTGGTGTTCTGTTTTTTGCTATCGCCTTCCGGGAACCGCCTCGGATTGAAAAGTAGCGATGGCGGCGCTGTTCTCCCTCGGAGAAAGCTTCCTCGTATCCCCCTGATGATGAGCGAATTTTATCAGTTCTCTAGGATACCCTGAGCCGAATACGGTCTATCTGATTACTTTTGCCGATAGGGATTCGAGCCGGAGGAAATTAGATAGACCCTTATCGGCTCAACTTTCTTTATTTAACTGGATTCGGCGAGAAGTCCCGCGCTGTACTTTTATGTCAGCGTCGGGATGAACGAAGGGAGAGAAAAAACTGGTTTTTATCAACTTATGCTTTTGACGCATTACCATCAATGACTTGCATGTGTTAGATTAAAGTAGATAGGCTAGAACTCTAGCCAAAAAACCGCCCGCGAAAACCAAGCGGCACAAAAACATTATTCTGCCTTGGAAGGGCGGCTGCGCGGGTTCTCCTAATGGGAGATAAAGGTTAGATAACTAACCAGAGATGCTGAGTAAGACCGATATACTTTCGGGTATTGAGGCATCGGCGGACGAGACGCGAAACCTGCATCATAATCTTCGATTTGATGTAGGTAGTTCACCCAGTCTCTAAAGACTTGCTACTATGCGATGCCCCTATTGTCAGCACACCGACAGCCGCGTTTTGGAGTCTCGTTCAACAGAAGCAGGACAAAGTGTTCGGCGTCGTCGGGAGTGTTTGCTTTGTAAACATCGCTTCACGACTTATGAGCGGATTGAATTTGTACCGATTACTGTCCTGAAGCGGGATGGCAAGCGGGAGTCCTTTGACCGTTCTAAGTTGTTACGGGGAATGGTTCGGGCTTGTGAAAAAACAGGAATTTCCCAACGACGCCTAGAAGCGATAGTCGATGAGATTGAAGCTGAAGTTCAGCAGCACTATGGACGGGAGGTCACCAGTAATGAAGTGGGTGAGTTAGTCCTGCGCTACCTGCGACACGAGAGTGAAGTGGCGTATGTCCGGTTTGCCTCAGTTTATCGAAAGTTTCAGGGCATTCGGGATTTTATCGAAACCCTAGAGCATCTCAGAAATGATGCTGAACTAGACAACCCAGGGATGCCGCCTGTAACACCAGCTATGCCGAAGGATTCGGATGATTCGGAGACATCAGCCTCCCTGGTTACTCCCGCGTCAGAGGAGCAACAGGTTTTACGGTGAGAGGCGCTAAACCCTTATGAGATAAAGGTTTTATCATTTTAGGCTACCCGTATATCCGATTTCATGAAGTTTTGTGTACTTCTCGATCTCAACAGGGCGCTCCAGATTGAGTTATAATTACCTGTCTGGACTTTATTAAATCTTTTAAAATAAGGTTAGGTTGAGACAAAGCAATGTAGGTGTAGGTGGCACAATACCGACGTGCGAGTACATCGACAGGAGGCATAGTCATTACGGAGATTAAACAAGGAAACACAACGCACATGCTCAGTCAGAAAACAAATACAATAGATATTGGCTTCACTCACGACGATTTTGCCGCCCTCCTCGACAAGTACGATTATCACTTTAGCCCTGGTGATATTGTCGCAGGTACAGTATTCAGTCTGGAGCCAAGAGGCGCTCTGATTGACATTGGTGCTAAAACCGCCGCTTATATTCCCATACAGGAGATGTCAATTAATCGGGTTGACGCCCCGGAAGAAGTATTGCAGTCAAATGAAACGCGAGAATTTTTCATTTTGACTGACGAGAATGAAGATGGACAGCTCACCCTTTCCATTCGGCGCATTGAGTATATGCGGGCTTGGGAGCGGGTACGGCAGCTTCAAGCGGAAGATGCGACAGTTCGTTCTCTGGTTTTTGCCACAAACCGAGGTGGGGCGCTGGTTCGCATTGAAGGGCTACGGGGTTTTATTCCCGGTTCTCACATCAGTACTCGCAAACCGAAGGAAGATTTAGTCGGCGAAGAACTGCCGCTAAAATTCTTAGAGGTAGACGAAGACCGGAACCGTCTGGTTCTCTCTCACCGTCGCGCTCTGGTTGAACGCAAGATGAACCGCTTAGAAGTCGGTGAAGTCGTCGTGGGTTCGGTACGGGGTATTAAGCCTTACGGTGCATTCATTGATATTGGTGGTGTGAGCGGATTGCTACACATTTCGGAAATTTCTCATGATCATATTGACACGCCTCACAGTGTCTTTAATGTCAATGATGAATTGAAAGTGATGATCATTGACTTGGATGCTGAACGCGGTCGGATTTCTCTGTCCACGAAGCAGTTGGAACCTGAACCGGGAGATATGATCAATAATCGGGATCGAGTCTACGAGAAGGCAGAAGAAATGGCTCAGAAGTATCGGGAGAAGATGCTGGCACAACAGCAAGGCACTAATCCTGAATCTCCAGAGCCAGAGTATGAAGTTGAAGAAGAAGAGTTTGTATCAGCGACGGAAGAGTAATCTCGGCGTAAGGACAGATTTATCTAGTTGTGGGGGGAGAGGTGGAGCAATAAGACCCACGCCATAGTTTTTAATTTGGCGTTGGGATACACTGGACTTCCCCACCTCTTTTTTTTAACTGTACTTTTGCAGGACTTCAACGGTTTTCTGTCCGGTTTTTGCCCAACTAAATTGGCGGGCGCGTTGGAGTCCGAGGGTGCTAAGGCGCGATCGCAGTTGGGTGTCGATGGCGATAGAGTCCATGGCTGCTGAGAGTTCTGAGGTGTTGTAAGGGTTCACTAGGATAGCAGCATCACCCGCGACTTCCGGGAGGGCGGAGAGGTTGGAGGTGATTACCGGAGTCCCACATGCCATGGCTTCTAGAACCGGGAGTCCAAAGCCTTCCCAGAGACTGGGGAAAATAAGTGCGATCGCGCCGTTGAGGAGGATGGGTAGTTGGTTGTAGGGAACGTAGTTGAGAAATTTAACCTGATGGCTTAAGCCGAGGTGGTTGGCTTGGGATTGAAGTTTAGGGGTGTAACGTCGATCACTTGACCCAGCAATCCACAGTTCATAGTCGCCGCAGTTGGGAAGTGTGGCAAAGGCGTCGATCAGTCGCTGTAGGTTTTTATAGGGATCGTGACGTCCAATGTAGAGGAAGTAGGGGTTGGGGTGGGCTGATGTTGCTTCGTGGGGCTTTTTGGGAAACGCAGAGGGGCGCAGAGGGTGGCGCAGAGGGACGCAGAGGGGGCGAAAGTGGTTGGTGTCGTAAGCTAGGGGAATGGGTGTGATTTTGGTGGCGGGGATGGGGTAATAGTCGGTAATGTCTCTGGCGGTGGCTGTGGAGTTACAAATAATTTGTTGGGCTTGGTTGAGGATTTGGGGGATGTAGTAACGGAAGTAGGGGGTGAGGGGGGAGTTAGGTTTGGGAAAGCGTAGTGGGATTAGGTCATGAACCATGACGACATAGCGACAATTGGTATTGAGGGGGGCTTCGGGGATCGGAGAAAAGAGGAGGGGGGAGTTTAAGCTGTGGTAGAGGCGGGGAAGTTGGAGTTGAGTCCATAACAGGCGACGGAAGTGTCCTTTTGTTCCTTGGGCGGGGCTGAGATTGGCGGGAACAGGGTAGCTGATAAAGTCAGAGGCGAGGGGGAAGTGGTTTGAGGCGATGGGTGAAATGAGGAGGGTGGGATTCAGGGGTTTTAAGTAGGGGAATAGGTTGGCAGCATACGTGGCGATGCCAGTGGGTTGGGAAAAGAGGATGGAGAGGTTGATTAATAGGGGAGAAGACAAGGTTGAATAAGCGATTGAGGAATTAATTAACTGAGTAGAGATTTATAGGCGTTTAGGGTTTCTTTAGCCGTTTTTTCCCAAGAGAATAATTTAGCTCTTTCTTTACCCTTTTGAATTAAGTCCTGGCATAATTGGGTGTCACTTATTATTTTTAAGATGGCGTCTGCTAACTGTGTGGGGTCGTTGGGATCAATGAGAAGGGCTGCATCGCCAGCGACTTCGGGGAGAGAGGAGGTATTGGAAGTAACGACGGGTGCGCCTAGGGTCATGGCTTCGAGAACCGGAAGACCAAATCCTTCGTAGTGGGAAGGATAGGCAAAGACATCAGCTTTAGAGTAGAAAAGGGCGACATGTTCATCACATAGGTAGTCCAGATGATGGATATGGTGATTCCAGGGAGAGTTTTCAATGGCGGCAAATATAGGTTTGTGATGCCAGCCTTTTTGACCGATGAGAATTAGATGATGCTCGATTTTATGGTTTTGTTTGAGGTGGTTAAAAGCAGAAATTAGAGTGATAATATTTTTTCTCGGTTCGATGGTGCTGACAAAGAGGATATAGGGGTGGGAGAAGTCGTAGTTCACAGATGGGTTGGAGGGAATAACTAGATCATCACAAGAGTAGCGGCTGGCTAGGGGCGTGACTTGGATGCGGTCGGGATTTACGTTGAGATATTCAATAATATCATTTTTGGAACTTTCGGAGATTGTGATCACTAAATCTGTCCAAGTTAGACATTTTTTTACGCGCTTTGAGTAGGTCTTAACTACGGAATCAATATAATCAGGATATTTAAGAAAAGTCAGATCATAAATTGTCAGTACTTTTAGAGTATTCGGATAAGGAAAAACGGTATAGTTAGTCCCATGTATAATCGTGGGTGAGTCAAGGTGATGTTCTAGATGGCTTGAAAAAAGGCTAGGAAAGTAATCGATAATAACGTTAGTAAATTTAACGGGTAAAGGTAGAAAATAGCGGTTTGAATAGCGAGAAAGCGATTTGGGAAAGTCTCGGCGGAGGCGTAGCCAGTTTCTGAGTCCAGGTTGGTATATTAATGCAAGTTTAAAGTTTTCTTTGTATTGGAGAGGATAAAGATAATGGATTAGGTTGGCTACGTAAAAACTGATACCACTGGGCTTAATGGAAAAAGGAGTAACATCAATTCCAATGCGATACATAAATGATAATCGACTTACTTCATTTAATTATTTTGAGGTCAAATACCTACTACACAATCAAGCTTATTCTTCGGATTTCTTGTTTGAAATAGCCTGCATTAATTCAATCTGTTGTTTGAGTAAACTTATTTCTTGAATGAGAAGTAAGTTTACTTTTTCTTGTTTATTGACTTTGATTATTAAACGATAAAAATATATAAAAACACACACAAATAAACCTCCAAATAGTATAATAAAGGGAAACTCAACCCCGACTATATGAGCTAAATATACTACAAATTGAGGGGCAAAAACAAATATACCAGGAAATATAGCTAAGGAAGAAAGCAGCAACAAATCGTATAAATCTATCGTATTTTTAATTGTTTTTTTTAGCAATAAAAACAAATAGAACATCATAAAGATTAGTACAAATACAACCGTCTGAGGTGTGGGAATATAAGTCATAGTTTGAAAAATAGTTTTATTCATCAATAGTCGCTAGGAATATGGGATAAAATATTTATATATGTCGTCCCATTCTCACTAAAATCAAGTATCCAATCACTCTGATCATATAGAGAAATGATTTTATCCCAGTAATAGAACTAAAGCCCTGCTCTCTTGAACGCATATTTACGGAAACTTCCCGCACCCTAAGACCCCGTTCAAGAGCTACAGCCAATGAAATAGGTTCAGGAAAATCATGAGGGTATTCAGTGCTGAATAATTGAATTGCTTTTCTATCCATTATCCTTAGTCCACTGGTGGGATCGGTGATTTTATACTGAAAAAGCCATTGAATTACTCCGCTAATAATTCTAATTCCTATTCGGCGTTTCCAGGTTGATTTAAATTCTTTTTTCCTTAAAAAGCGAGAACCAATAATTAAGTTGGCGGGTGACGTTAGGTAGCTTTCTATTAAACGGTAAACTTGGCTAGGAGGATGTTGACCATCGCCATCAACTTGCACACAGAGTTCATAATTGTGTTGTAAAGCATATTTTATTCCTGTTTGTACAGCACCACCAATTCCTAAGTTAGTTAATAGCTTCACACAGGGAGACAACTTACTCGCTACCGCATAAGTATTATCTTGAGAACCATCATCAATAACCAGGGTGTCGTAGCCAAGATTTAATTTTTGGATTTCACGGAGGAGTTTATCAATATTATTTTCTTCGTTATAACATGGAATAATTAAAATGGTGCTAGGATGGGTCATGGTTACACCGGATCTATGACTTATGACTTATGAATAAGGGCGGGTTTGGTGGCGAAGTTTTTGGTAACAAGCTTGCTTGAGCGGCTAAAGGGATTCCCGACAATTGACTTATGGCTTATGGGTTACCGAAGCGACGCTCTAGAACGAAATAGAGGACAACAACTGAAGTTAATAATTCTTGAGCATAAGCCAGTAGATAAACAAAACTCTGCGGGGTAAATTCTCCATTTTGGTGCGGGGTGTTCCTAACAAAGCTCGAATCCCTTGTAACCAGAGTCCAGCTCCCCTTTTTAGCTTCTGCCAAAAAAAGAGTTGAATCAGCTTGCGGCGACGGTGTTTTAACTCCTCCCATCCTCGTCTTCCCTGGGGACTAAAGCTGGTCAAAGTTTCTGAATCATCCAGTTTAATTTTATTTTGACGATGTAATTGACTCCCGGCTAAAGGGGCGACAATAAAGATAGCAACTTCATCGAGTCCAGCCAGAACCATTGCGCGTAAATAATTACAAGATAATTCATAATCAGCTACCGTCTCGGTGGGATGACCCACTAAAAGACAGGCTTGAGTGTAAATTCCATGACGATGACAGGCTGCAATTAAAGCTAAACCATGAGCATGGTTAAAGGGTTTACCAATTGCTTTGAGGACAGCCGGACTACCGGATTCAGGGCTAATGGAAATGTAACGACATCCAGCTTGAGCATAAAGGGGAATTTGCTCTAATTTTACGGTTTCTGCCTTGGTTCCACTAACAAAATAGAAAAATATCCCGGCTTGGCGTTCAATCAGGAGTTGACATATTTGATTCCATCGCGCAGGTTTCACGGTTGGATTAAGATCCTCAACTTGAAAATGGCGGACATTAAATCGATCGCGCAGCACGATCATTTCTGTAACCACTTCCTCAGCCGTGCGATCGCGCCATTGCTGGTTATTGGTTTCGGGAACCACGCAGAAGTCACACGGATAGGGACAACCCCGTGATGTGAGTATCGGGAGGAAGCGTCTGGTTTTGGGTCCATGGGAATAGGGAATCGACCAATAATTGTTTAAATGGAATAAATCCCAGGCGGGAATCGGATAGGTGGGATGCTTTTCCACGTTTCGCCGCAAGGTATGACTAGGGGGTGGATTTGACACAATCACGTTTTCCGGAACCGGAACCGTTTGGGGATGGGTTAAGTAGGTGCTAATTTCATGCCAATTCCAGTAGATTTCACCACATAGAAGTGCATCCACACCCGCATTAAAGAAATCCTCAGCCAATTGAGAAACCGCATAAGCGGTAACGGCTTGGGAATTTTCCAATACTGCGATCGCACTTTGAGGGTGAGATTGGCGCAAGTCCCGAATAATCCCTAGAATTTCCTGATGAGACATGACTGAGATCGCGTAAATTATCACCAGATCGGCTTGCTCAATCTCAGGATTGTGAACAAACGTGACAAAAGGCTCACCTTGCAGGTAATGATCGCGCCTGGATTCCAGGGTGGTAGGCGAACTCCCAAACAGATCAAGGACACATATAGAATATCCTTGTTCCCTGAAAAACGCAGCTAAAACTGCCAGTTCCAGGGGCAAATAGGGGACTCCAGAACCCAGGAAATCTCCTTTTTGTACCGCCAGTCGTGGAGAGATTAACGTGATTTTCATATTAATCAAGAACTGGATAATGACTGGTTCTTTCCCGTTCCTGTTTCCAGCTATACTCTTGCTGTCCGGTTATTTGCTGAATCAGCCATTGAGCCGCACCGTAACCAATGTCCATCGCATCTAACGTGCCAATATAGTTAAAGGAACCTTGACGACCGATGGTACGAAAATTAGCGAAGTGATCCAGTTGATTCAGGATCGCGTCTAAGACAGGCTCAAACCCTGATTTATAGACAGGATAGGACGAAGGTAGACGGATGACCCGCTGATCGAGTACAGAAAATCCTTTATACCCCATATCTTTTAACCCCTGCAGGGCGAGGGCAATTAAGTCGCTGTCACAACGTTGACTCATGGCTCTGGTTTTTGAACCCATCACCTCACAACAAATAATACTACCCCCAGGCGTCATCTGCGGATCAAAGGATTCCTGTTCGCTGAGTCGATGAAACGCGATGTTTGAGTCAGGAACAAAGACCCAAGACTCATCCAACAAGCTCGGTTGGTCTATCTTTAAAAATACCAGGATCAGGTCGTTGAGCTGAATAATCTCCTGCATCCGAGCCGTTGTCGTTGGCTCAAGCGCATCACCCATGAGTTCGGTTAGTTTGAGTAGGGGGAGTGTAGACACCACCCAGTCATCTGGGTTCACCTGAATTTGTTGGACTGAGCCGGTGACGCGATCGCGATAACGAATCCTTCGGATGGTATTATTTTCCACAGTAAGGTGACACACTTCCTGATTCAGCCGATACTCACCTTGGTGGCTGGTTTGAGTCGCGATCGCTTGCCACAGTTTTTGCAGTCCGCCTTTGGGATAACGAAATTCTAAGGCTTCAAAATTACTCGATTGGCTCATTTTTAGCGATCGCTTCACCAATTCTGTCAGGGATGGGGTTTGCACTCGTCCCTGAGACAGTTTGACATCGAGTTGGGCTGGATCATCCCATAGTTTTAGCGCAATGGGCTTGAACAAGGCATCATAGAGCTTTTTCCCTACCCGCCCCTGCAAATCGGCTTCAAAGGTTAGGGGACTTTTTGAGGTAACTACAGAACTAATCTGAGCCAGTCCATAGTCCCAAACCATTACCGAAAACGAGGCTAACCCATAAACATGAATTAGTGAAAAAGGTGAGGGGGGATAGGGCAGAAAGTGACCGCCCATAAAAATACTACTTTTCTTGGGGCGAGTCAACCAATCTTCAGGAGACAAAAGGCGTTCGACTCGCGTCATTAAGTCTTGATTGAGTGTAAAAATTTTATGGGGACCTAAGTCATGAAAGCCGTTTCCTGACCAATGAATGGTTTGGGCGAGTCCTCCCAAACTCGACCCCCGTTCAAGCAGAACAAAAGAGGCGTTGCTATCTTGGGTTAAACCGTGAGCTAGGGCTAGCCCAGCCGGTCCACCGCCGAGGATATAAAGTGTCATGGTTTAACTCGCGCCAGAGCCGTGGTTTGACTGGCATAATAAGGGATCGGAATCTGTTGAATCAACCGGGGGGTGAGTTGTTTCAATACCTGACTCAAGGGAATTTTATAGAGGATTGCCATATCTTCCAAATAGCCAAATTGTAATGTTTGCCAGTACGGTTGAAAATGGAACATCTGAAAACCCGTGCGTTGGCAAATCGTGCTAAGAGTCTGGCGGGTAAAGTGATGCAGATGGACGGAAATAATCCACCAAAATCGATGACCTGCTAATTTTGCCTGCCAAGTGCCGATATCGGGATAATTAATCAGCAGAATTCCTCCTGGCTTGAGTAATGTTTGAATTTGCTCAAGTGCAGCTTTTGGATGGGTCAGATGTTCGATCACATCCCAAAGGCATACTAGGTCAAATGATGCCGATTCAAAGGGATGATTGTCCAGAGTTCCCTGTTCTATCTTCAGTCCGCGTTTTCTCCCTTGTTCGACTAAAAACTGTGAGGGTTCTAATCCCACAGCATTGTAACCAAACCGTTGAGCGGCTTCCAAGAACGCTCCCCCAGCCGTACCAATATCCAGCACCGTTGCGCCTTTTGCCGGAATCCGAGAACCCAGGGATAATAAGGTTCGATAAAAGCTTTCGACGCGCATCGGATACTGACTATCATGTCCCGATTCCTCAGATAGCAAATACCCTTGTAAAATAACCGGATCAGGAAAACGGGGAGTTTCATAAATCATGCCACAGTTTTCACATTCAACCAGCCGTTGAGTACCCGGAACACCTGAGGCGGCGCCGTAAAGTTTCTGGGGATCTTGAATATCTATCCAGGGTTCATACTTAACCTTGTTTTGATTGGAGTCACAGACAGGACAGAGAACTTCTATTTTCATGACTTAGGATTTGCTATTATTAAGTCAATTTGGCTAACGTCTTTGGCGATAACATCTCTATTTCTGAGAAGGTGGCGGGGTAAATTGCCACGAAATAGGCATTTCTGGGTCTGGGGTTCCCGCAAATCCCATATTAATCGGATAAACATTGACCTGATAACGTTCTGAGCAAGGAAGCAGCGTGAATGACTGATCTGGACTAACAGTTGTTGCCATTCTTTTTCCCGTTGAGGGACAACTTGCGGCAACTATATAACGTTGGTTATGGATTTTTATGACTTGTTTCTGATGGTTATAGCTGTTAACATTTAAGGAACAGATAAGACTCTGGCAATTCTCCTCTAACTCTATTTTTTTTATGTGCATTTTTTCAAACTCCCAAAACCCTGTATAGTGAACGATTATTTGTCCATATACTACAGATATTAGTATAGGTAGAATACACACACAGACTAAATATTGAGGAAAAAAGCGACGACTTGAAGGTAAAAGAGTTGGGAAAAAGTGCCATGGTCCTGCTACTAATGCCAGACACCAGGTTACTAACATCATGTTGCGAACCACCCCATATTTTAAATGCGGACTGCCAAACAGCGGACTCCCCAGATAGGCAACTGTTAAGATTAATCCAGTAATTAAAGGAATTACAAAACTTGCTTTTTTTAGTAGAGTTTTAATATTTTTTTTATATCCAGAAAAGATTAATAGAGTAAAAGTGGCTGGTATGGCATAGATTAAAAATGGTATTTGTAATAAAAAAGGCATTTTAAAAACATCAAAGTTAAACCCAAAAATTAAGGGATTTATTTCGTAGTTTTGATTGAAGCTAAAAAAGTTTGGATCGATAAATAATTGAACAAATTTAACTGGAAAAACATCCGGGTAAGTTTTATACATTTCTTTTAAAACAGGATGATTATCTCTCAATCCAAAATAGAGTAGGGTTATCGCTTTTTGATGAGTAATAATTTGGCTGGTTAAAAAAGTTACTAAAAAGGATAAACCTAAGACAATATTATATTTGATTAGCTTAAAATAATTAACCCTAGACTTTATTTTTTGTAGTGTTGCTATAGGAGACATCAGCGCTAACAATAATAACCAAGTTCCTATACCTAATAGTAAAGCAATTCCTTCAAATGAACGAATTTGCACTAGGAGTCCTAGGGAAAAACCCAAAAGACTCAACCCAAATAATATTCTTCTATAATGTCGTTTTTTATAACTGTCTTCAATATAAAAAATTAATAGCATACAAGATATGCCCATCAGCGTAGCTGGGAAATGAGACCAAGGAATATCTGAAAACGATACAAAATTACTTGAAAATATTACGGTTAAGGTATAAATAAAAGAGATTAAGTTTGCCGTTTTAATTTTTGCATTTATAGATAAAGTTTCATTGGTTTCTTTTGCTTGATTTAAGGCATAATACATTAAAAAATTAGCTGAAAAAAAAAGACTAAAGTCGTTAAGATAAATGAGAAGCGATTAAGTAAGACTAGAGACTTTTTTGGATCTGTCGAAAAAAGCTTCGTTACAAGAAAGCCTAAAGTTATATAGCCAGATCCCACAAGACCATTTTCTACTGAACCCGACGCTTTTCCTGCCAAAATGTCTTGAAGTGCCTTTAAAAAAACACTTTGATCCCACCAACTCAGTTGCACAATCTCTCCTTGACCCGAATCAGGTAGGATTAGGACAATTAGCAAAAGTAATACGGCAAAAACTAACGTAGTATTGATTTTCATTGCTTTAACCCGATTTCATCTAATTTTATAGATTATTTGACCACAATCTGCAAATTATAGGGATTGTCAGAATTTTCTGGAAACATAAGAGCTTTTAGAATTTATAACGTAGTCCAATAACTCACAATTAGTATGTTTGAGGAGGAACAACATCCATGGGAATTGTTGGATGATTGGTGTTTTTATCATTAAACCAAGCTACATCCTCTTGAACCATAGTTAGAATAAGTTGATATTTTCCAGGAGTTGGAGGTGTACGGACAATTGCATTTACGGCAAAGAAATCTTCGGGTGAAACATCCCAAGGTAAACTTGTGCGATCGCCATCTCCATCAAACTCAGCTAACTTGCCATTAGCATCTATCCAACGATAAGAGAAATTCGTTTTATTCTTACCTTCTTGAGTCCATATAAAATTACTTTTGTTTTCAACTAAAGCTACTATTTTTATAGATGAGCTTGTGTAAACAGGATTTGAGGGAATATCAAGAACAGTTATACCCTGAGCAAATAATTTTTGGAGTGGAAATTGAATGGTAGCAGAGGTGAACTTGTTTGAAAAACTGGTAATTTCTTGTACAGCATAGTTGGAAATCAGACTATCAGTTTTTTCCCCTAAATTAGGAGAGATCATACAAAGTCTTCCTTGAATATTTTTACTAGCTATATCAAGCCAATGTAAAATCATTGCTGTATCCATCGATTCAGTAGTCGTGCCATAGTTCGGTGGCTCATTCCCAGAGTAGCCATTAACAACTGGTACATTAGCTTCAATACCAGCCCACATTGCTGTTAGCTGCTCTGCCCAAAAAGGTCTTGCCGGATTCAGCGATACATAGGCAAAATCGCAGTTAGTCTGCATTAAGTCACGAAGTTCTGCAACTTCTTCTATCCAGGGAGCTTTTTCATAGTTAGGTAGGTTTAAAACAATTTGCTCTGACACGCTGATAAGGCAAATGACACTTACTATCAGCAAACGTAAATATTTACTATTTACTAATGTTTTTAAAAGAGAATCTGCATTTAATAAAACTGCAATAAATAAATAAAAATAGGCAATAGTCCATATTCTACTCACGGCTCTAATAACAGAAGCTCCAGGTACAACTTCATAAATAATTCGCCATAAAGATAATCCAAAAGGTAAACGTAATGATAAACAGAATATTATAATAAAAACAATCAGACAGATTTTAATAATTTTATATCTTTGAATAGTTAATAAAGACTTTAACCGGAGGATTGTGTATATAGATAGTCCAGTCAAAAGAATCAATGTCAAGCCTGCGAATAAATGATGTTCATGTTGCATGGGTAAATCACGGGAAACCCAACCTAGCAAGGATGACCACAGACTACCTGGTGGAACGGAAAACCAGGAAGAAATTCGTGGAATCATTGTATCTACACCTGAATAAGATCTTCCTCCTAAAACTAACTTGGCTTTCAAATAAGGGAATAAGGTAAAAACTGTCAATACTAACCAGCTTAAAGTAATGCCAATAATTTGTTTATGACTCTTTTTCCAGTAAGTTATAAAACGATGTCTGGCTTCGGATTCTAGTTTATAAGCTATGCCCAAAAATATGGGTAAGCTAAACATTAAAAACCATCCTAAATAAATCCCCGACAGAATTTGTAAATAAGTGAGTAAGAGTAGTAAAAAAAGCCGTTTTGAGGTCGGCTTTTTCATAAAACTTAATGCGGTTAGGAAAACCAAAGGCGTAAAAAACTGGGGAAGTAACTGCTGATGCACAATCTTGACAATTCGAGGCATACTGAAGGCAAATAATTATTAAGTCTTAGTTGCTTTGTTGTAATATTGCCCCCTTGATAAACCTGAACTTTAAAATCTACACCTACTCCATATTTTATATGACTAGATATAGACCTTAAAAAAGTAGCTGACACACCACAACCAACATCTAGTAAAATAGAATTCTGAGGAATATGGGGTTTGACTCTCCTTAATCTCATCCATCGCAGCAGTGGTTCTAATAAAGGTTCTTTTATTTTTTTCATTGCTTCAATCCGATTTTTTTATTGTAAATAAGTAATTGATTCACCGCTATAGTGAAAATCAAAAAAATGCAAATGACAAGACCAACTAATTTATGGTTTTCTAAATAGCTAATTCCAACTATAAGGCTATATGCCATTTGGTTCGGTATAGTTTATTAATTTTCGTTATAGCAGTCATCTTTAGGAATTATACTTAAATAATCACAATCTATCTTAGACCAAACATAATGGCTTTGAACAAAGCGTTGCCCTTGTAATCCCAACTGATAGCTGACGGAGTTTTGGATCATGCCTATAGCCACGAGAAATTCGTCCTTATTTGTATACCAAAGTCCCCCTTGCGCCCGCCTACACTGTCCGACTAAAACATCGCATCGCCCATTCACTAAAACGGGTTTACCTACTGCCCAAGCTTCTAACAAAACCAGAGAAAGACTTTCATAAGGCGAGGGCATAACTACAATATCACAAGCCGCGATCGCATCCCACTTGGTTTGCTCATCCACAAACCCCAACGCGAGGATATCGGGATGCTGGGGAATGGGCATAGCTGGCTTTCCTAGTAAGACTAACTTTCTGGGTTTTGTTTCCTGCGATCGCAACTCCATGAAATAACCAAACAACTCCTCGCATCCCTTAGACGGATCGATTCTGCCAATATACAACAAAAATGGCTCGTCAATCTTATAGTTGTGCCGAAACGCTGCTGCACTATAAACATCCGGGGGTTCCACCGCCACTCCCACAATTGGTCCTTCACACTTAGCATTAAAAAAGCGTGCTTGTATCAAATCCCGTTCTTCTGGCGTATTAAAAATAAACCCACGGGGTTTTTCAAATAACCTGTCCCACATACTCAGATATAGCGTCCACTCATTATGAGCTAAAGGCGCTAAATACGCTTTTTGAGCCACCCAGGGTAAGATAAAATAAGTCGTCGCATATAAATACGTGAAAAAGATAAAAGCATCATACTCAGCTTGATACGCTTTAACATAGTTGATCAGGTCAGGGGACCATGGTCCTTGAGCTTGCATCCAAGCTTCCTGCTCCTTTAGCGAGACTGTTTTGAGCCGAGAATAAATGTTATCAGATAACCTATTGAAACTAGCGATATCTCTAGGTTTTGCTACCGGAAAACGCCGAACTTTTACACCCAATACGTCTGAAACTCCTGGCGAATAGTAATTCTGCCAAGTCATATAGTCCAAAGCACAAGTTGTTAGGATTTCTAAATCCCAATACTGAGACATCCGTTGGGCAATCTGAAGACAGAGGGATTCCGCACCCCCATTAACCTCCAATCCGCAACGTTGAACAACAAAGGCAACTTTAGGCATTATTCTAGCTGGTCTTCAGGATAACTTCGATATAAGAAAGCAGGCTTTTTATTCCCGGCTTTTTGCTGATTTATTGCTCGCACAAAAATATATTGTCCTAAATCCAGTTCTCGATGTTTCAAAAAAGGTTGTAATTGAGCGACTGAACAGTAATGACTGGCAAAATTTTCATGAACATCAGCCGTAAACATTGAGTCTATTGTAAACCCCATATAATTGAGTAACAAATACAACTCGTGCTTATTATATTCGCGATTGTGTCTGCCATAATAACCATAACCCGAATAGGGATCATAAATATTAGCGCCAGCAATCATTTTACTAACATTTTCCAAGCGGCTGACATTGGGAGTTGTCAAGATTAGCACCCCATTGGGTTTTAATACTCGTTTTATTTCCTGGATAACGGCGACAGGGTCTATGAGTAAGTGTTCGATGATTTCACAGAATAAAACAGCGTCAAATTCGCCATCTTTAAAGGGAAATTTATCACATTCTATATTAAAGTGAAATGATTTCAATTCTGTTGAACATTCTTTGCCCCTGGGAAAATCTTTGTAGTTTACTTTTTGAACAATGTAATCTGTGATATGAGAACCAAAATAGTTGGCTAAGACTAATTCGAGTTGAGTAAATCTTTTGAGCAGCAGAGTGGTGAAATAGGGGTTAGCGCCTAATTCTAAGCACTTACCCGATACATCCCGGACTAACCCGTAGGTATAGACAAATCGTCGAAAATCTTGCTCGCAGTAATTCGCCATTTCTTGAGGAGGAGCATCAGAGACTAAAACAGACTTTAAATAATCCCGTAGTTCTGCTTCGCTCACTCCTTCAGGCAGAGGTAATTCGGGGTTCAAAGGAAATAATTTATTTGGCGTGCCATTCAATTTGATTTTAATTTTTTCTTTGATTTTTTTCCCATATTGAATAATTTTATTCATTTCTTTATTTTAAAAATTTTCTAGTTTTGTACATAGATTGAGGATATTTTGATTAACTATAGCCTGTAGGAAACTATCTCGTCTTTTCTGTTGAGCTTTGAGTACAGTCTTTCGCAATCTCCAATCTTTGACCAGTAACTTGGCTAAAGCAGCAACCTGAACCAGATCATCCTTGGTGGTAAACAGAATGCCGGCTTCGCCCAATGTTTCCGGGACAGCACTACTTTTATATGCCAAAACCGGAATATCAAACCATAGTGCTTCCACTAATGGCACACCAAACCCTTCATGTTCACTCATCGACCAAAATAGGTGTGCCGTTCGGTAAAAGGCAAGCAATTGAGTTTCACTAACTAATCCTGAAACTACAACATAATCGTTTAAACCGAGTGCTTTAATTCTATCCAAGAGGTGACAGTAATAGGGATCATTAACATCTCCCCATCCAGCCAAAATTAGCCTCGCCTCTTGATCCATCGTCAGGTAATGGTAGAATGATTCTACCAGATGAGTCTGGCATTTATTGGGGGTAATACGACCCACAAAAAGCAAATTGGATTTGCCATCCTGCAATTGCTCCATCAACGTAGCATCCGCAGACATATCCCATTTGCTTGGGTTTACGGCGATGGGTAAAACTCCGGGTTGATGAAACCCAACTGCTGCGAGTTCCGCCGCATTATAGGCAGAATCACCTACGGATAAGGGAAAGGATTGAGCCAATTGCTTTAGTTCAGCACGTCCTTTTTCCAGCAGTTGTGCAAATTCGGGTCTATAGGGGCGAAAAAACTCCGCTGGCGTGATATTATGATAGATTAAGCACTTAGAACCCGGATGCGCGATCGCATAGTCGGTGAGTTCTGAGCCAATTGAATGGTGGTAGATGATCCCAGCTTGCGGGCTAATGTCATTTGGCTTAAATAATTTGGCTTCATGGGCAACTCGCTCATCAATATAGCGGACAAAAATATCGGATTGATAACCACAGCGACGTAGATAATCTCGAATGGCTAGTGCCTGATTTGAGATGGCATCCCCATAAGCTAAATTGGGAAGGAGTTGATGGATTTCCTTTAGCTTTCCCCCTCTTGTCGGCTGTAGATGCTGTTTGACGGGTGTATGGGTTTCGCTGCAGGTAACCGAGCTTTTGTCATGGTTCGCCCAACCCTTCACAACCTGCCAGGATAAGCTCCATGTAGGGAAACATCTGGTGAGATGCTTCACTCCGCTATCGCTGGGTTCAGAATCACAGACTCTAACCGGGCGAGATAATCCTAGGGCAACTTGATACCGTTCAATCACTTTATCCCATACGGCATATTCTTGGGCATAAGCTTGACCCCTAGTCCCATAGCTTAACAATTCCTCCTCTGCCATCTGATCAACTTTGGCAAATAATTCTGCCCATTCTACCTCACTCCCCGCTAACCAACCCCCTTGACTGACTTCCACCGCCATCGCTGTGGCTAAACAGTCTCGATTCGCCGCCACAGGTTTCCCGTAAAACCAGGCTTCCATGATCACACGGGAGAAGCTTTCGTTACGGCTGGGTTGAAATAATCCGATACAGTGGGTGAGTAATGCGGCTTTTTCCGGTTCACCTACTAAACCTAAATCAATCACACCCTGTTCTGAGTGATCATAGGATTGATTACCTGAACCAGCCAGGACTAATTTTAGGAGCGAATTCGGATAATTCTCTTTGAATCTGAGATAAGACTTGACTAAAAGATTAGTGTTTTTTGTGGGATCACGACGCCCTAAGTAAAGAATAAAGCGTTCTGGGTATTCTTTATCTCCCCTATTGGTTAAAGGCTCATCCTGACTAACTTCTATCCCTGCCCCAACGACTACACTTTTGGGAATAATCCCGGAACCGTATAACCGTCTCGCCAGTTGAGCTTCGCCGTCGCTATTGAATAATAAACCCTTTACCTGATGAAAAATAGTCGCAATTTCTGGCAGATAAGCATAAACCTCATCATGTAAACAGGGCTGCAAAAAAGCTTTGCTGGACACAATAGGCAGTCCGTTTAAAATTATTCCATAAAGATAAGGAATAAATAGAAACCCTTGATAGCGTTGGGATTTTTGGGACAAATAATTCAGCAACTTGGGGGAATTAATATTTTCCGAGCAGAAAATAGCTGATTCCCCCGATTTAACCGGATTAACCCCTGGTTTAAGTTGGCAAGGGGGTAAACTTAGCATAACCCGATTAACCTGATCAAACGATGCGCGATCGCGACGAGTCACCGGAAACCGCCGAATGAGTAACCCAGACTCCCGGCTAATTCCTGCTTTGAGATGGTTCACCGCCCAGTCATCATGAAAGGAACGACAGCAGGTGGTTAGCACTTCAATTTTATGACCCCGACGCGCCAAACGGGTAGCAATTTGCCGAGCTTGTTGCTCGGCTCCTCCCGTGAGATTCTTACCAAACCAAGGTGTTACGATAGCCAGGGGTTTCATGGTTTGTAGCCAAGGACTGCGTAATCTTGTTCACCGTAGAAATACTGATTAAAACGTTCTGCCACTGGAGAACCCGTCAGTTTCAAAGATTCGTCACCAGGATGGAGGTTAATAATGTCCACTTTCTCCAATCCGCAGTATTTTAGCATAAATTTTACCAAGGCACTCGGCAAGGGTTTGAGATGACTGGGATCAATGTAAAAATTCTGCGTTCCCACTAATACATTTTGAGGATTTGGGGTTTCAAAGAGGACTAACCCTCCTGGCTTTAATACTCTTACACTTTCCTCAATCACATTCATTAATACAGGAAAAGGTAAATGCTCAATCAAGTGAAATCCTGTCACCGCACCCAGGCTAGCATCAGGTTGAGACTTAAGATAAGTCAATGCATCCCCTTCGATAACATCAAGCTCTCTAGTTTTACACTGCTCCAGCATAACCCGATTACTATCTAACCCGCGTGCCACATATCCCGCATCTCGCAGCAACTCCAACCATTCCCCCCGCCCACATCCTATATCCAAAATCGGCGCGTCTTGGCTGCCAATTTTAGCGTCAGCCATTCGGGGTAAGTAAACCTTTAATCGAGCCAGAATTTCCTCTCGACTCCCACGAAACTGGTCTTCAAATGCGACATAAAACGCATCGAATAACTCTTTCTCTTCATTGACAAAAGTTTGCCATTTTTCTGGATTAAAAGGTTCATGCACCCGACTCCGTGCCTCATCTAAAAATGAGGTCATTAGTTGTTTCTGTCGATTCAAATCACTTTTTACATAACTACAGTTTTGGATAGTAGACTTGAGTTTAGCTTGAAAATCAGTCACTTGCTCACTCAACTGTTGATTCAGGGCTAGAGAATCTCTCAAGGCTTGAATCAACGATAAATTTACGGCACGTTGCTCCTTAAACAGAAAGGCATACAGTTTTAATATAAACCTCTGTAATCGTCGGCTGAGGGTAAAGGGAAAACGATTAAATTTTTCCGGAAATTCTGTGCGAACTTGAGACTTAGATTCAGCGTTATTCAGTAATGCTTTTATTTGGTGAATAAGTAGAGGATTGATACATTTTTCCGGCGGATCATTTGTGCCAAGATAGTTTTCTTTTCCCAACGGTTGATTCTGGCGTCTTGCCACCTCCTCCCGTACTTTTTCCATTAATTCATCAACATCAATTTCTGGGTTGTTGGCTTCAATCATACTCACTAATCAGGGAATAAACTTGAGTGATGTTTGGGTTAAGGATTTCAGCTTAGGGGGTCAGACAAAAAACGGCATCAGCTTTGATCTGGACATCGGCTTGCAAATCGACGATGCCTTCACAATGATTGCCATTGATTACTTCAAACACGACTAAATCATCAATCCAGTCATAACTTAACCCTTCTTGAGAATGAACTCCTATGGTTACTGTATAAATCCCCTTATGTAAGTTACAAGGAAGTTGAAATCCTACATTCAATTCTTGTCCCCTGTCAAGCTGGGGCAATTGACAGTTCAATAATTGAGTATTCGTGCCATAGATAACCAACCCCATTAAGTTTCTAATGGAAATACCAATCACCAGATCAGACAGCTTGGCATTAACGGCTAACTTCACCTGAATCTTAAACAGAGAACCCGTTTCTATTGTCTCTACTTGGCGGTTATAGATATTGATAATCTTAACCTCATTGATTACGGCGATTTGATTCCCATGTCTATGTTCGTGTAATCCAGGTAAGGTGCGGTTTAATGAAGTTTCAGGTTGGCAATCATTGAACTCCAGCCTTTCTCTAGGCGAAAGAATCTCTTGATAATTGCGGGGGTTGTCTGAACTCAATAGCGCCGTATAATGATTAATAACTTCTTTGGGCTGACCCACATCAATGATTGAACCATAATTCATCAGAGCAGCACGAGTACAAAGCATTTTAACGCTGGCTGAATCGTGGGAAACAAAAAGAATGGTTACGCCTTGCTCTTTAAGCTGGCGAATTCGTTTCATACAACGCGCTTGGAACCGGGCATCACCAACAGCTAAGGCTTCGTCTACGATTAATATCGTGGGATCGATATTCGCTACCACAGCAAAGGCGAGGCGAACCACCATGCCACTAGAATAGGTTTTGACCGGTTGATCTAGAAAATCACCGATATCAGCAAAAGCCGCAATGCTATCAAACTTTGCTGCTATTTCTTCCCGACTTAAGCCGAGAATTTGACCATTAAAAAAGACATTTTGCCGTCCGGTAAACTCTGGGTTGAACCCACTCCCTAACTCCAATAAGGCGGAAACTCGACCATTAACCCACACCTCACCTGTCGTTGGTGTCAGCGTTCCGGCTATGATCTGTAGCAGGGTACTTTTCCCTGAACCATTTTGCCCCACAATGCCCAGAGTCTCCCCTGGGGCGACTTCCAGGTTAATATCACGCAATGCCCAAAACTCTTGGGCGCGGCTCTTTCCTGGCAGTACTATTTCTTTGAGTCTATCGAGGGGACGGTTATAGCGCCTATAGCACTTGGAGACATTTGTCAATGAAATCGCTATCTCACTCATCACACCATTAGGGTTTTAGCAACCTCTAGAGGACATCAGCTCACGCTAATCGCGTCGCTGTTCAATTCACACACCACACTAAAACACTACCAAATAAATCACAGTTGCTACACGCGACTGCTTCACCGATTGACCTTTCTGGGTAATATCAGGTTCCGACAAGGCGAGATGAGTTGCCCAAGTGAACAAAACATCCGGTTTCAGAGGTTCTCTTAGGGTAGGATAAACTAAACTAGCCCTGTCTCAACGAATACACGGTATATCAAGTGAGTCAGCCGAGATTACGATGGCAGCCGCTTAGCATGGGATTGATATTAGGAATCGTTGTTGTATTCCATTTGCTTGTCCCCATCAATCCCGACCATACTCTCCCCGCGATACCCGAACTGGTGGGAATAGCGCTATTGAGCGGTATTCTTTCTGGTAGCTTGAGTTTTGGCAAGACACTCCAGCGACGCGATTGGTCATTTCGACGGGGTGAGGGTATTGTTTTGAGTCTGGTGTGGCTAAGTGTCGTAGGTGTGATGGGAGTACGGGCGGTTTGGTCTGTGTTTCACACGCCCAATCAAGCTTGGATACCCTGTCGAATTGTTCCGGGTATAGCGACTAAACTGGAGTGCCTATTGCAGGCGAGTATCACTCAGCACTATGGGTTGCGGACGTTTTTTATGCTGTTGACGGCGGCGATGATGGGAACCCTAGCGTTTCTGATTGCCCGGATTGTGCGTCGGGGTTGGCAGTTACTCTTCGGGGCTGTAGTTTTTGGTCCTGTGCTGGTTACAGGGGTTGGGTTTTTGTGTATCGGGTGGGGAATTGAACAGGTGTTGCCCAAAAGTTTACTGCATAATGCTTATGGGTTTGAACGGCTGACTCAAATTTTTGGCAATCCCGGTTGGGTGTGGCCCTACTTTGCACCCGGGCTTGCCATTGCTTTATGGGCAACGATTGCAGCATCGACTTGGGCAAGTCGGCTGATTGGGGCTGGAATCTCTACTGTATTAGTTCTGGGTGTTCTGGCTACTCAGCAACGGGGGGGACTGTTGCTATGTATGGTTTATGTGACCATCTGCCTCTGTTATTGTTTAGCTTGTGGTTTGAAACGCAGAAGCCTTCCCATCCTGGTACTTGGGGGAATTGTGTTGGCAGTTCTGGGGAATATTCTTTACTCTCTGATTAACCATCAGGAGCGTTTACAGGAAATAGCTCAATCTATTGGCTATAACTGGAGAGCCAATCCTGTGTCTTTGGATACGGCAAGACTAGACATCTGGAAAGCTGGGTGGGAGATATTCAAAGAAGCACCAATTTGGGGACATGGATACGCGAGTTGGTTCCAAGTGATTTCAGACTATGGGTCAAAACACAACATGACGTATGTGTTGGATACGGCTCACAACTTATTCATGCAAATGCTGGTAGAACTGGGTTTACTACACAGCTTACTGGTTCTGAGTATTTTAAGTTGGATTGCTATAACAGTCTGGCAAAATTATCGTTTGCTCCCTAGAGCCAAATTACTGCTCCTCTTGGCACTGAGTTCTTTTTTTATCCCGTCACTGGTACAAGAAATCGACTACATCCGCCCGGTTTTTTACCTGCACGCTCTTTTCTGGGGAACTTTAGCTGGTTTACCGTTTTGCCCCAATTACTCCCAATCAAACCACTTACAACTTGTTCACCAATCTGAATTAAGCGTTTGTCATGAGCGTTTGAGCGCTGGTGGCACTAAAGTGCCGACTACAAACCCAGATTATGTCGGTACTATTCAACCTAACTTTGATGGGGAGGTAGGGCGTGGATTAGAAAAAAAGGCTCAACATCAGTGGCGTGAAAGACGGGATCAATTCTGGTGGCAAAAAGAAGGGTTGGTGAGTCAAACAGGTTTTATTTTTAGAGGGACTTTTTCCGGGTTAGCAGGGATTTGCCTGTTTTTAATTTTCTTTTGTACGTTTACCTTTAGCTTTGGCGGATTTCCATTTGAAGCCAATTTGACGCAGCCGAGTTCAAATCTGATGCGTTGGTTAGGTTCCTCTGTCAATCTGGCAGCTTTCGCCACGCTAGAGGGAAAAACCTATTCAGTTTTTACCACACATCCCGTCGAGAAACCCATAAGCGTAGATTTTAGGGAATCTGACCATCAATTCCGGATTACGGTGAATGAAAAGGCTGAACTGGGATTGCCCCTGGCAAATGGGAATCGGTATTTGCCCAGGAAACATAAACTATCCTTCTCAACGGCTCAGCCCGATGGCACTCGTTGGATCAGTACCCAAGTCTTTTATCCCCCTGTACAATCTAATCTGGGTATAGGGTGGTCGAGAAATATGTATGATTGGGAAACAAATTCAGGGCGGGCTGGACGGTGGTGTGATAAAAATTGTACATTTCTCGCCAAGAGTTGTGAACGGCGCGATCGCTTAGATTTTACGGTTCAAGCTCCTAGACCTGACTATTCTCAGGCTCAGCCTCTATCTTTCCAGATATCTGTCTACAGTTTGACAGACACGAGTGAGTTTTCAGCCCAAGTTTTACAGAACTTACCTCAGCCCCTGACAACTGTTGAAGCGCAGTTGGAGACGCGGGATGAGGAACAGCATTTTCAGTTCAACGGTACACCACAAACTGTCTGGTATTTGGTACAGATTCAAGCCAAATCGGTGTTCAATCCCAAGTCACAAGGGTTTTCCCAAGATGATCGGGATCTGGGCTTATTTGTTGGTGAAGCCGATTGTTCATAGACCACTGATTAAATAACCAAATAATCTATTTAGATTACTCAGAAATGGTAATTTATGCGACTGAATAATTCAATCTATATATGAATTTTTATTTATTAGGAATGATTAATTTTTGGGCTGGTTCTAGAGTCGCGACAACATCCTTTGCCAGTAACCATAATTGCTCCGTAGGAATATTACTATTTTTTGTATTTGAGAGGGTTTGAACAACATTGAAAAATGCTTCAGTTGATGGCAATGGGCTGGAAACCTGCAAAATTTTAGGATGATCTGTCGGCATCACTTTTTCATTATAATTCACTAAAGATTCATGTAATTTCTCGCCGGGACGCAATCCGGTAATCTTAATCGGGATATCCAGTTCTGGCATGAAACCCGCTAGGTGGATCATTTGTTGTGCCAGGTCTAAGATTTTCACAGGTTGACCCATATCCAAAATTAAGGTTTGACCGGATTGTCCCACAGCAAGGCTCTGAATCACAAGCTGAGAGGCTTCAGGAGTGGTCATGAAATAACGGGTCATATTGGCATCAGTGACGGTGACAGGACCACCTCTGGCAATTTGTGCCTGGAAAATTGGGATCACACTACCGCGACTCCCTAAGACATTACCAAAGCGCACCACAAGAAAGCGGGTTTGACTTTTGGCGGCGCAAGCTTTAACCAGGAGTTCGGCTAAGCGCTTGCTTAAACCCATAAAGTTACAGGGATCAACGGCTTTGTCGGTAGAAATGAGGACAAAGGTATCTACACCCTGTTGTTGAGCTAGTTGTGCCAGATGAGCCGACGCTAGAGCATTATTTTCTAGGGCTTCAGTGGGGTTATGCTGCATTAAGGGGACATGTTTGTGAGCCGCCGCATGGAAGACAATTTCTGGATGCCAGGTTTGGAAGATGGTCTGGATACGACTCTGATGGCGGATATCGGCAATAATGGGTGTCGCTTTCAGATTGGGGAAATCGCGGCGTAGTTCTTGCTCTATGTTGAAAATACTATTTTCCCCGCGTCCGAGTAATAGGAGGTGTTGGGGTTCGAGACGGGCAAGCTGGCGACAGATTTCTGAACCAATTGTACCGCCGGCACCCGTAACCAGAACCGTGCGCTGATAGACTTGCGATCGCGCGGAGGGAAATTGCTGATTAAATTCATCGGCAAAGTCCAGTTTAATCTCCGGGCGTCCCAAGATATCCTGAATTTGGATGGGTCTAGCTTGGGGGGTCAGGGAGCGATCGCACAACAGTTCTGCCTGTCCCGGTAATACTTTCAGCTTCAAGGCGCTACCCTGGGCGAGATCCACCAATTTACGGATTTGGGATGCCTTAGCCGAGGGCATAGAAATTAGCACTTCATCGGCGTTGAGGCGTTGGGCAATGGGTACAAGTTGGGATGTCGCACCGAGAACGGGTATACCCTCCACTTTACGTCCCATCTTCGTCGGATCATCATCCAGAAAGCCAAGAATTTCTAAGTTAAGCTGGCGATTTTGGTTGACTTCTTGGGCAATTTGTGAGCCAGCCCGCCCCGCACCCACTAATAATACCCGTTGGGAATCTCTGGGTGAAGCCGTGCGATCGCGTGGGTGGTAAAGGACAAATCGACGACGGGCGTAGCGCAGGGCGATCATCCCCATTACACAAAAACTCCAGTCAATCACAGCCACACCCAAGGGAATTCCCGAAAAGGAGGTAAAACGGGGAATCAGTAAGCGAGTGATGACTAGAATTAGTAAGGAATAGAGGGTAATGGACTGACAAACGGTGGTGGCATCTTTAAGTCCAAACAGACGCCAGACTTGCCTGTACAGACCAAACGTGGCGTGAAACAGCAAACGCCCTGGAATCGCCAATAGGGGAAGCATCCAAGCCAGGGTTTGGTGAGAAGCGGGAATATCACCGTCAAAACGGAACCAAAAAGCAAGGCTACAAGCTGACCAAGCTACAAATCCATCAAGTCCGAGTTGTCCCAATCGATATGCGGAAGGAAAGAGCCTTTTTTGGGGCATGAACGGCACCTCTAAGGCAATACTTGCTGCAACAAGGTATGATACATTGGCTTTAACGTCCTGGCTAGGATCACTTTTGTTCCCAATCGACCAGAATGTCAGTCGCTCAAAACGTTCGTAGTGGGAACTTTAGTTCCCTAAGCGTAGCTACTTTTTCTGGGAGAACTCATCCTTAAGGCGTCTGGCTTGATCGCGGATAATGGCAGCGAGGATGGCAACCATGAAACTAGCGATCGCAGCCAGTACGGCAATTTGTACTAGAGAGCGCGTCGGTTCGACTTTGGATTCGCTTAAGAGCTGGATGGAAATAATTTGAGAGGTAAACTCAGCTAGATTCTCCTGAGCCGGTTCGAGATACTGTTTGTCAAATTCTAGGGCGGCGATGCGAGCTAGAACTCCTGCTCGTTGTGTCTCTAGCGCCTCCAGCCTGAGAGTGGTTCTAATCCGTTCGGGCTCGATACCCTTGGAGTCACGAACTTGAGCAATTTGTTGTTCAAGCTGTTCGAGAACCTGTTGCTGTTTCTGGATTTCCAACTCGGTGCTGAAGAGACTATTCGCGATCGCTTGACCAAATATGGCTTGAAACTCCTGCAGGAGCAGGGTAGAGACTTGGGAACCCGCTTCAGCTAAGAAACCAGTATCGGGCGATCGCACGGTGATGTCGATTTGCTGGGTTTCAGTGTTATAGTTTGGTTTGACCTCAGTTTCGTCGATTTTGTCGTAGTGATTCTCCAACAGTTTTACCGTTTGGTTACTGGCTTGTTGCAGATCGATGCCAGGGATACCGGAAACGGAGATGGGAACCGGGGTGACTGAGAGGGTGAGTTGTTTCTGGTATTGTTTGGGCATCAAGAGGGAGAGAGCGATCGCGATCGCTGAGAGTCCCAAAGTTCCCCATGCCATAAACCCCCAGTTGCGGCGGAAAAACTGAATAATATCGAGTAAGGAAATTTCATCCTCATCCTCAATCGTTCTCAGTTGTGTATTTTGCCTCAATTCCATATTTCTCCTACACCGAGCGAGCATGATTACCATTAGCATACAGTGTCTAGCTGTAGCGTCATGAGATTGAACTCAATGGCTGATATCAATCAAACCTTTCTAGACTTACAAGGGAAAATCCGTAACCCTGGTGCCATTGTTGATGGGGTAGGATATGGGGTTCTACTGGCTTGACACAGCTAAAATTGTGGAATAGATTTTACCATTGAATCGGGCGCAAAGCGAAAGCGCCCCTGAGGTTTCGGGGCGTAATTCTAATTCATCAAATAAGCTGTGCCACGCCACTACTGGCGTGACACAGATAAAATGGTGGTGTCAACTTGAGGATGCTTCGCTTTTTTTGCACGGAAGGGGGAGCATCAAAGCCCCTTCAAATAAAAAAATATATTCCGCTTCCCTCCCCTTGATAAGGGGAGGGTTAGGGAGGGGTTAGGGGATGATGGTGAAAGGCTTATCAGCATGGCTTTTTAGCTTAAGTTGACACATACAAAGGCTTGGCGTCCCTACGGTTTCCAGGCGTAAGGTTAATCCATCAAATCTAGATTAGGCAAGCCAATGGAAGAACTACTAGAGTTGAAAGGTTTACTCCTCAAAGGTGATATTTCTGGGGCATTGGTCATTGTTGAAGAATTGGAGGAAATGAGCAGAGACGACAAAATCAATAATATTCGTAGCTACGCCAAGATTTTGCTCCTCCATTTAATCAAACAACAAGCTGAAAACCGCACTACCCGCTCTTGGGATGTCTCTATTCGGAATTGTGTCCTAGAGATACAGAGCAAAAATAAACGACGCAAAGCAGGCGGTTATTATCTTAAACCGGAGGAATTGCACCTCGCCCTAGAAGAAGCCTATGAACAAGCCCTCAATGGCGCATCTCTCGAAGTCGCTGAAGGACTTTATGCTCCAGAAACTTTAGGGAACATGATTGACCGCAACAGTATTATTGATAGCGCCATGCTCCTCATTTTACCTAACTCAGACCCATCGAATTAGGTTGTATGCCCTACAGTTAATTTACCATCGAAAATCTTCAACCAGACTTGGGCATTACAATTCAAGAACGGCTTGGACTTTTTGCCACCGTGCCAGAATGGGTTGGGGCGGGTTTAGTTACATCTGGTTCATTGGAAAGGATAGTAGTCAAACCCGCCCCTACACTCCCAACAAGACAGAAAAGTGATTTGGAGTATGAGAACGATGAATCTAGAGGCTGAATACGATCTGGACTTCTATGCTTGGATTCGTAAAAATGTAGAATTACTGCGGCGAGGTCGTTTGTCTGAAATTGATGTTGAGCATATTGCCGAAGAGTTAGAAAGTATGGGCAAGCGTGACCTCCGTCAACTTCGCAGCCGCTTACAGGTGTTAGTTATGCACCTGCTCAAGTGGCAATATCAACCCGACAAACAAAGCAAAAGTTGGCTGGTGACAATTGATCATCAGCGCGATGAAATTGAAGCCCTATTGCTAGATAGTCCGAGTTTAAGAGGCGAGTTGGAGCAGGGATTGCCAAGGGTGTATCCGAAAGCTGTGCGGGATGCCTGTCGAGAAACGGGTCTTCCTGAGACGGCATTTCCCTTATCCTGTCCTTTTGAGATAGAAGAGATTTTGGCTCAAAATTTTATGCCGGATTGTCGTTATTTTTCTTAACTACTGTGATAATAGGGAGAATAAAATGGCAGGAGAAACCCTTTATGAACAGGATTTTTATAACGGTACGCCTTGATTTAGATAATGAACCGCAGCCAGATGCGCTGCTGCGCTTAGATGAAGAGAGTGGGGGGCGATCGCGGATTAGTGAAGATGACTATGTTGAAGGAGCGCCAGAATTGATTGGGGAAATTGCTGCGAGTAGCGCGTCTTACGATCTTCATGATAAGTTGCGGGCTTATCGGCGCAATGGGGTACGGGAGTATCTGGTTTGGTTGGTGCAGGATAGAGCGTTTCGCTGGTATATTTTGGAGCAGGGAGAGTATCAACAGCAGCAACCGCATTCGTTAGGGGTGTTGAGTAGTCCCTTTTTTCCGGGGTTACGGTTGGATGTGCAGGCACTTTTGCGGGGAGATATGTCGCGAGTTCTAAGTGTGCTACAGGAGGGATTGGGTTCCCCAGAGCATCAGACATTCGTGGAGGAATTATCTAGGGCTTAAAGGCGATCCATGGTATTTTTATCATAAATTCCGTTTTCTTCCTACATCGATTATCATGGTCACAACTAGCATACAGCGCCTAGCTGTAGCGCCATGAGCTTGAATTTAATGGCTGATATCAATCAAACCTTTCTAGACCTGCAAGAGAAAATTAGCAACCATACTGCTATTGTTGGTGTGGTGGGTTTGGGATATGTAGGATTGCCCTTTGCTGTGGAAAAAGCTAAGGTTGGCTTTACTGTGCTGGGGATCGAGCAAAATCCGCTACGAGCTGAACGAGTTAATCAGGTTGATAATTATATCACCGATGTTAATAATGAAGACCTGAAGCAGGTGGTTAAAGGTGGCAAGCTCAAGGCATTTCCCGGCTTTGATCATGTTCCGGAAATGGATGTGATCGTGATCTGTGTCCCGACACCCTTGACCAAGAATCTGACGCCGAACTTAAACTACATCGAAAATGTCACCCAAAAAATTGCTCACCAACTGAAACCAGGTCAGCTCGTGACGTTGGAATCAACTACCTATCCGGGGACAACGGATGAGGTTATACGCCCGATGCTAGAACAAATCAGTGGTCTCAAGCAAGGTGAAGATTTTTTCCTGGCTCACTCTCCAGAGCGGGTAGACCCCGGAAATAAACGCTACACGACCAAAAATACCAGTAAGGTGGTAGGGGCATCAGATGGTCATTCTCTGGAGATAGCGACGCTGTTCTATGAGCAAACCATTGAGCATGTTGTACCTGTTACCAGTGCTAAGGCGGCTGAGTTGGTTAAGGTGTTTGAGAATACGTTTCGAGCAGTAAATATTGCCTTGGTCAATGAGTTGGCACTGTTGTGCGATCGCATGAATCTAAATGTCTGGGAAGTGTTAGATGCTGCCAATACTAAACCCTTTGGGATTATGCCATTCTATCCCGGACCGGGGGTAGGGGGTCACTGTATCCCTATCGATCCCCATTATCTCGAATGGAAAGCCAAGGAATTTAACTTTGAGACACATTTTATTGCCCTGGCGGGTGAAATTAACCGCAAAATGCCGGAGTTTGTGCGAGAGAAAGCACGGCGAGTTCTGAATAATTTGGGTATTGCTCCGGCAAAAGCGAAGGTGCTGGTTATCGGTGTAGCTTATAAGAAAGATTTAGGAGACTGGCGAGAGTCACCCGCGATCGCGGTTATCGATTACTTGTTAGAGGATAACGTGAATGTGGTTTATCATGACCCTTATGTTCCCGAAATCGAAGCACAAGGGCAGATGTTTTACTCGGTTGAACTGACGGATGAGACAATCGCTGTAGCTGATTTGGTGATTATTGCCACAGACCATAGCCAAATCGATTATATTAACCTGGTGGAGAAAGCCAAAGCCGTTCTGGATACGCGAGGTGTGACGCGGCTGTTGAAATGCGATCGCGAAAAGGTGACACTTCTATGAAGCCTGTAATTGTCGTCGGTGCAGGAAACTGGGGCAAAAATTTGGTGGATAATTTTTATATCCTGGGGGCGCTGGCGGGTGTGGTGGAGGTGAATCCTGAACTTCGCCAAGGTGTATCAGCAACCTATTCTGATGTGATAACATATAGTGATTATCAGGACGCTCTAGCCGCAGATGTTCCGGCGGTGGTGCTAGCTACACCAGCCGCGATGCATTACCCAATGGCACTCGCCGCCTTGGAAGCTGGGAAGGATGTATTTGTGGAAAAGCCGATGTGCTTGCAGGCTGAGGAGGCGCGGCAATTGGCGGAATATGCGGATCAGCATGAGCGTATTTTAATGGTAGGGCATTTATTACTCTATCAACCCGCGATCGCTTGGATGCGGGATTATTTAGCCAGTGGGAAAGCCGGAGAGGTGTTGCATGTAGCAACCCAACGGGCGAAACTGGGTAAGGTTCGCACTGAGGAGAATGTTTGGTGGTCCTTTGCTCCCCATGATATTTCAGTCGTGCTGGATTTATTAGGCAATCCTCCGGTGAAAACGGTGCAAGCTAACGGTCATGGGATGTTACAGCCTAAGATTGAGGATAATGTCCATGTAGACCTAGAGTTTGAGCTGGGTCAGACTGCCCATATTCATTGTTCCTGGTACTGGCCCCTACTGCAACGGATGACAGTGGTGATTGCCAGTAAGCAAATGTTGGTCTACGATGAGGTCTTGCAAACCGTTACGGTGTACGACAAGGGTGTTGATGATCAGTTGCGGAATCGCGATCAAGGGAATTGGTGTGTGCAGGTGGCAACATCTGAACCGCTGAAAATTGAGTGTGAACATTTCTTGCACTGTCTCAAGACTCGTGAACGCCCTCGTTCCGATGGTTGGAATGGGGTAGCTGTGGTGGAAATTTTGGCAAAGGCGCAGGAGGCGATGGGTGGCTGATTATTTCGTCCACGAATCAGCTTATGTGGATGAGGGGGTTCAGATTGGTGCAGGAACGAAAATCTGGCACTTTTGCCATATTATGGGCAAGGCGAAGATTGGTCACCATTGTTCTTTGGGGCAGAATGTTTTTGTGGCGAATAATGTGGTGGTGGGTGATGGCTGTAAAATTCAGAATAATGTTTCTCTCTATGAGGGGGTAATTCTGGAGGAGTATGTCTTTTGTGGTCCGAGTATGGTATTTACCAATATCAAGACGCCGCGCTGTGAGTTTCCTCGGAATACCACTGAGGATTATCAGACGACGTTAGTCAAGCGGGGGGCGAGTATTGGCGCAAATGCGACGATTGTCTGTGGGGTGACGTTGAATGAGTATGCGTTTGTAGCGGCGGGGGCGGTGGTGACGAAGGATGTACCCGCTTATGCGATAGTTGCGGGGGTTCCGGCAAACGTGACAGGGTGGATGAGTGCTTATGGGGATGTGCTAGAGTTTGATGCTGATGGTTATGCTGTTGACTCAACGGGGGTGAAGTATCAGCGTGTTTCTGCGCTAGAGGTTAGCCAGTTGTAGACACAGGCAGTGTAGATTTATGGTTTCACAATGCCAGATTAAAATTGGCTTTGAAATAACAAGATTCAACCATGGAAGAATTAACGGTTCGCTTAAATTTACCCCGTAATTTACTTGGAGTAATTGATGTCTCGGAAACGGGATTAGAAAATCGTATCCGAGAATTGATTGCCATTGAGTTATTTCGAGAAGGAAGGATTTCTTCAGGTAAAGGTGGAGAATTAGTCGGAATTTCTAAATGGGATTTTATTCAGCTTTTGACCCGGTATAATGTTCCTTATTTTAATCAAACTCCAGAGGATTTAGTTGCCGAGGTTCAGCTCATAGAAACCCTATTGGACTAAACGGAACATACGCACAAACGCCACATATAGTAGGGACACGGCATTGCCGTGCCCCTACAGGTAGCGCCTGTGCCGTCAAGAAAGCGTAAGTCCTATTAGAAATTCGAGAAATCGGAATGGGGGCGGTGGTGACAGCGATAGAAATCCTGTTCCCAAAGAATAAGCGTGCAAGTGTGGGGCGCAAGGCTTATTCTCGCAAACGCCTGGAGGTTTTAGATAGTTTTACTCATTTAGTCGAAATTGATTTGCTTAGGGGAGGGAAGCCGCTCCTGATTTTGGCAGAAAGACCGTGCGGCGATTATGGTATCCTAATCAGTCGTAGCGACAAACGCCCCCTAGCTCAGTTGTATGGGTTTGGGGTTCGGGACAAAATTCCGGTTTTCCTGCTACCCTTACAGTCAACTGATGTGGAACCTATCGTGAATTTACAGGAGTTACTCACCCAAGTCTATGACAGAGCCAGCTTTCACTTAGCCGTGGATTATACGAGTGAACCTGTACCCCCTCTCAAGGGAGATGACGCTGTTTGGGCGGCTACCCTGTTGCAAGAGCGTGGATTGCGGTAATTGTCCAGAATATATTTAACTAGATGAGCCAGATCAAAATTCCTGTTCTAGACCTGAAACCTCAGTATGAGAGTATCAAAGCAGATATTCAGGCAGCGATTAATCGTGTGCTGGAATCTGGTCAATTTATTATGGGTCCAGATGTCAAGCTGTTTGAGCAGGAGGTGGCGGCGTATCTGGGGGTGAAACATGCGATTGGAGTTAACTCGGGTACGGATGCGTTGGTGATTGGTTTGAGGGCGTTGGGTATTGGTGAGGGGGATGAGGTGATTACCACTCCCTTCTCGTTTTTTGCCACGGCTGAATCGATTAGTAATGTTGGGGCAATACCTGTATTTGCTGATGTTGATTTAAGGAGCTATAACATTGACCCAGAAGCGATTAAAGCTAAAATTACGCCTCGGACTAAGGCGATTATGCCAGTTCACCTGTATGGGCAGCCAGCAGCGATGGGTCAAATTATGGATATTGCCCAGGAGAATGGTTTAAAGGTGATTGAAGACTGCGCTCAGTCGTTTGGGGCGCGTTATTGGGGAAGTTGTTCGTCTTGTCAGGGTTTGTGTCAGGAGAATACACGCACTGCGATTAGCGGGAAACATACGGGTACGATTGGTAATGTTGGAGCTTTCTCTTTTTTTCCTTCTAAGAATCTAGGCGCTTATGGTGATGGCGGTTTAGTTACAACTGATGACGATCAGGTGGCAAAAGTAGCATGGATGCTACGGGTGCATGGAGCGAAAAAAAAGTATCATAATGAACTGTTGGGGTACAATTCCCGCTTAGATACGTTGCAAGCTGCTATTTTGCGGGTCAAGCTGCAACACATTGACACTTGGAATCAAGCAAGGAGAAAAGTTGCCAGAACTTACAACGAAGGTTTAAGAGGCATTCCCGGCATCATTCTACCGGAATTAACTGATGGTCATGTATTTCATCAATATACGATTCGCATTACCAATGGTAAAAGGGATCGAGTACAGCAGTTATTAGCATCACATGGCATTGGCACTATGCTTTACTATCCAGTGCCGCAAGATCAGTTACCAGTGTATAAAGGTCAATATACTCCAGCTCCAGTGAGTAATAGGCTTTCAGAGCAAGTGCTTAGTTTAGCAATTTGGCCAGAGCTTGAGCCAGCCGTCATTGAGCAAGTTGTGCAAGCCCTTAAGCAAGTATTAGAGTATGTCTAAAAATTTTGTTATTAGGATTCAATGAGATTTGATGGCAGCCTTTTTGGTATCGATATGGCACCAACTCCGTCGGGGGACGTTTCTTACCCATGTGCTGATACTGGTCGGCGGAACGGCTCTCAGTCAAGCCTTATTATTTCTGTCTTCACCCATAATCACCAGGCTCTATACACCTGATGATTTTGGTGCTTGGTCGCTAATTCAGAGTTTCAGTTTAATTTTTTCGGTGGTAGCAAGTTGGCGATACGATGTGTCAATTGTGCTACCTGAAAACGATGAAGAAGCTGCAAACCTTTTTGCAGCTTCTGTACTCATTTCCGTAGGTATGTCTATTCTCCTACTTCTGTCGATTGCCTTCTTTGGTCGTCCGGTTTCACAACTGCTAGGCATTGAGGAAATTGGTCAGTGGCTGTGGCTTCTTCCTCTCATGCTCTTATCCACAGGTTTGTATCAGAGTAGTAACTTTTGGTCTACTCGAAAGCAGCAATTTATGCGACTAGCTATTGCCACGCTTACTCAAGCCTCTGTAACGATAAGTACCCAGATAGGTGTACCAGTGATTATGGGCATCAATGTCGGTGCATCTGGTCTCATCATGGGGACAATTGCCGGACAACTGACGGGTACAGGGTTATTGACTTTAAAAATATTGCTGAAAGACGGTAACTACTTATGGCAAGTTTTTTCGTGGATATCTATCAAAGAAGTAATCTACAAATACAAAAATTTTCCCCTTTATGTTGCTCCCTACAGTTTTATTGGAAATGCCAAAAAACAGTTATTATTGATGCTTTTGGGCATCTACTCGACAACCAATATTGTTGGATTATATGCTCTATCGACAAAAATTTTACAGATGCCAATCAGCTTGATTGCATCGGCTTTAAACCAGGTGTTCTTTCCAAAAGCATCCAAAGAGCTAAAGTCAGGAGATATGGAAAAATTTGTTCTCAAAGCTATGAGACTATTAGTGATTATCACTACACCTATATTTTCTTTATTTGTCTTTAATTCTAGATGGTTATTTTCTAATATTTTTGGCGCGAATTGGACTAATGCTAGCATTTATGGGGTATGGTTGGCATTACCAACGTTCATGCTTTTGTACACTTCATGGTTAGATAGAACTTATGATATTCTCGATCGGCAACGCTTAGCTCTATCGATGGAAATTATTTACGATATCCTGTCTGTTTGTCTGTTTTGTGTACCGTTAATTTGGATGAAAAGGTCAGACGTGGCTGTTGCTACTTACAGTATAGTCACTACTATCTACAATGCGATCTGGTTGGTTATTACATTTCGCGTTGCTAAATTCTCTCTCAGAGGGCTATGGCAAATTATTCAGTATTTTATTAGCTTATTTCTCTTGGCTAGTTTAGTCCATAAGATAGCAACGCTATTGTTTTCAGAAATAGGGATTGTAGCTACCGATGTAGGTATAGCTGTAGTATACTATAGCGGTTTGTGTTGGAATCTGTATCACACACAAAAAAAGAGGAAAGCAATATGAGTACTTTAGAAAAATGGAAAAATTTTTGGCAACAAAAGACAACTCCATTACATCGTCATGATACGGAGGAATATTATCAGTCTTATGCCGCAGAACTAAAAATTCTTTTTCAATCTATAAGACCTAAAACTATACTGGAAATTGGATGTGGAAATGGAGCTATGTATGAGTATTTGGAATTCAACCGAGCCAGATATAAAGGTTTAGACTTTTCCTTTTCTATGCTTGATGCTTTTTCTAAAAAGTATCCAACTTTAGAATTGGAATGTTGTGATGGTTCTTCATATCAGGATACGAATCAATACGATCTAATTTTCTCTAATGGCGTTCTTCAATACTTTGATCAGACTATGCTGGATCTACATTTTAGTTGTGTTAAGGCAATGATGCATCAAGAATCATATTTCGTTTGTGCATCTATTCCTTGGGAAAATCAAAGATTTAACTTTTATAACGGCGAATTAACAAGTAAAAAAGAAAATTTATTAAAAGGATATAAAGGTTTTATCAAAAGTATCTTTCATGATAATATGGGTTATTGGTATAATTTTGAGGATATTAAAAAAGTAGCTTCAAAATATAAAATGTCTGTAGCTTTTTATGGTTCAATGCATTACATGTATAGATTCCATGCCGTAATCAAGCTAAGGTGAAATTACCCAAAGATGCAATTGTTGCTGAATGAAAAAGGCTCATAGGTTAGCTTGTTTTGAAAATGACATTAGATAACACTGAAATACCTTATGTCAATAGCATTTTTCAACAGCCTTGGTGGTTGAATGCAGTTGCACCTGATCGATGGTCAGAAGTTGTTCTAAACGTGGGAGATAAAATTGTAGCAAGGTTGCCATACACCATTGAGAAAAAATTCAGCCTCACTCTTTTGAGGCTTCCACCTCTGACTCAAACATTAGGCCCTTGGTTACGACCGTCAGCAGCTAAATATACAAATCAGCTAGCTGAGCAAAAGGAGTTAATGAGTGAATTGATAAAACAGCTCCCTGCCTACGACTATTTTGCACAGCAGTTTCACTACTCTATAACCAACTGGTTACCATTCTACTGGAATGGCTTTAATCAGACTACTCGCTATACTTATGTGATAGAAAATTTAGAAGATTTAGATTTAATTTGGCATGAATTTCGAGAGAATATCAGAAGAGAAATTCGCAAGGCTCAAAAGCAAGTTAGAGTTCGCACCGATCTCGGTATTGAACGTTTCCTCGATATCAACTTGCTGACTTTCCAACGGCAGGGTGAAGAGCTTCCCTATAGTCGCGAACTGGTGAGGCGTTTGGATGCAGCTTGTGCTGAACGTCAAGCCCGACAGATTTTTTTTGCTGAAGATGCTAAAGGTCAAGTTCATGCAGCTATCTACATTGTTTGGGATAATAACTCTGCTTACTACTTGATGGGGGGTGGCGACCCGAAACTACGTAGTAGTGGTGCAACCAGTTTATTGATGTGGGAAGCTATAAAATTCACGTCAACTGTGACCAATAAATTCGATTTTGAAGGTTCTATGGGAGAAGCTGTAGAACGTTTCTTTCGAGCTTTTGGTGCCAGACAAATACCCTACTTTCGAGTAACTCATATGAGTCGGCGCATGAAGTTGCTGATGGCTGGTCGAGAAATGGTCAAAGCTTTTGTTTAGTAAGGCTAATGATATTCATCCAAATTCCGGGTACATACACAGATGAACGCCGCTACATTCTCGCAGTCATGTTCAACGAGTTTTTAGGTTTGGACATTCAAGTGCAGGTTAGCGATCGTCAAGATGTGCGAATCACAGTAGATAGTGTTCGCGAACTAGTCGTTGCTGATGGACTGTTTGCAGTACCATCTAACCAGTGGTTGCAGCATGCTTCTTTGCCGAAAAGACCCCTAAAGACCTGGAACTTAGCTACTACAAGATTGACTGCCATTACTGTAAATCCCCAGATTCCGTTAATATATGGCGATGACCCAAGCACTTCAAACTTTTTCCGTCTGTCTGAGGAGAGAATCCATCTTGGGCTTGATATATTCGGTTCAGCATTTTTTATGCTTACCTGCTATGAAGAAATGGTGAAAGGCGATCGAGATCAACATGATCGCTTTCCAGCTAAATCTTCTCTCGCTTATCAAGAGAGATTTCTAGAACGTCCAATTGTTAACGAGTACTTGGAAATTCTTTGGTGGTGTCTGAAGTACTTATGGTCAGGGTTGGAGCGTAAGTCGCGTCAGTTTCGAGTTTGTTTAACTCATGATGTAGATAATCCTTTTGAACTGACTCCGTTCCAGATGAAGAGATGGCTGCGTCGATTAGGAGGGCATCTAGTGTTGCGGCGCGATGTGGGATTAGCTTCATCTTTAGCTGTGAATGGCTGCTTTGCTGCCTTGGGCTTACCCCATCAAGACGGTCTCGATACTTTTGATTGGGTAATGGATCAAAGTGAGTCAATTAGAGTCAAAAGTGCCTTTTACTTCATCTGTGGTGGAAATAGTCAATTTGACCCTTGCTATGATGTCAACAGTCTTGCTATTCGTAAGCTAATTCGGCAAATTTTGAGTAGGGGACATGAGGTAGGGTTGCACCCCAGTTATGATACTTATATTCGACTTGACAAACTAAAGATAGAGGCTTACACTCTCCAGTGTATATTATCTGAGGAGGGAGCCTTTACAGGTGAAATCGGTGGTCGCCAGCATTTCCTGCGCTGGAAAGCCCCTGATACGTGGCAATACTGGGAAGACTCAGGTTTAGCATACGATAGCTCATTGGGTTATAGCGAACATGTGGGGTTCCGTTGTGGTACTTGCTACGAATATCCTGTATTTAATCTTAAAACAGGTCAAGGTTTAAAACTTCGAGAGCGACCTTTAACCATCATGGAATGTAGTATGCTCAGAAGCAGCTCAATGGGACTCTCCAATGATAAGGCATGGCTTGAGGTCAAAAAGTTGATTGATGTTTGTAGAGTTTTTGACGGGGATTTTACTCTTCTGTGGCATAACTCGGAGTTGGTAACTGGTAAGAGTCGAACTCTATATAAAAGAGTTATTACGCACCTTGAAAATAGCTTTAATATACACTCTCAATGAATTAATCGCCTTGATGCTTGTTAGTTAGATAATATGTTAGATATTTGTATAAGTAAAACTAAGTTGATTTATTTGGTTAATGCTTTTATTTTGAAAATAACCTTAGATCTCTCCAGTTATTATGTTTTGGCTGGACGCTACGCTCCATTCACCCTAACCCTAGACTTGAATTTAGGTAAATTAGTAGAATCTTACTGTCTCCTTACTGTCATTGTCCTAGCTATACAAGCTAAGATACATCGTATTTCATATACAGTAATTTGGTTGTTTTTGATCATCCATTACGTTCCGTTGCTAACTGTTTATGGTTTATCAAATGAGTCACGATATTGGATGTATAGTGTAACATTGTTTTGGTTATTTGTATTTTGTATTATACAAATACCAATTAAAATAGAACCCTTATTCGCAAGGATTTTTATTTTAAAAGAAACAAAAAAAAATCTTACATTTTTCTACTTTTTTTCTTTTTGTATTATTGCTTATGCGATTTTAGCTTTTCTATCAGCTAATAACTCCTATTTAACTATAAATTTTGTAGATATTTATAACCTCAGGGCATCATTAAGTTTTAATTTACCTTTATCTAATTATTTTATTAATTGGATGGGCTGCATCATTATGCCTTTTTTTATCAGCTTTTCTATGATCAACAAGAAATACCTAACTTTAGGGGTAAGTATTTGCGGTGAAATTTTACTGTTTGCCGCCTCCGGTCAAAAAACATTTCTATTGATAATCCCCTTGATTATAGTTATAACATGGAGAAGCAAATCTCGAATAATTTCTTTCTCGTGGCTAGCCCTAAGTATGGCAACAATAATTTTCTTGAGTTCTATGGCTTTTTATATTGGAGAGACATGGTTAACGGCAATTTTTACTAATCGTTTACTGATTCTGCCAGCAGTCATATCATTTCAACATTATGACTTTTTTTCAGAAAACTCTCCTACATACCTTGCTCATGGCATTTTAAAAAATTTTGTTCAATACCCTTATGATACTTTGCCTTGGTATGTCATTGGAAAATTATACTATGGTAATCCTCATGTTTCCGCTAATGCTGACATGATTTCAGATGCTTACATGAACTTCCGTGATTTTGGAGTATTTCTATTAGCTCCACTTTTTGCAATCTCGCTACGTTTAATAGACGGGTTTTGCCGAGTCCGCGATCAGAGGCTTGTACTATCTATGGTTTTAGTGCCACTCTTGTATTCATTAAACACTAGTTTTCTAACTTCTATTCTTACAGCGGGTTTTGGAATAGCCATCCTACTCTTGTACACTATTCCAATTGTGGCTGTACAGAAGGGAGGTCGTATTGATTTTAGAAGTAAGAATAAGTAAGGTTTTTCATGCGAATAGTATTGATAGCTGAAACCTTCTCAAAGAACATGGGCTACCTGGGAAACATTCTGCCCAAATATCTGGCTCGTTTAGGCGTAGATGTCCATATGATAGCTATGGATTTGCCGCATTATTATCAGATGAAAGATTTTAAGGAAACATATGGTAACTTTACTGATTCGACAGTATTGCCTCCAGGTACGGTAGAGAGATATGATGGCTACACACTGCACATACAGGCTCACAAGAGGCTGATGGGATATATGCGTATAGTAGGCTTGTGGGATAAACTACAAACCATTCGCCCCGATATTGTTCAATCTTTGCCTGCGATTGGGTGGATTCCGCTTGATGCTTCCTTATTCAAACCTGTTTTGAAATATAAGCTATTTACGGGAAGCCATACTGCAGCCAGTTGCTTTCCGTTAGCGAAGCGACAGACGCCTTTCTGGCATAGAGAGCGACTTAAGTGCTTTGTCACCCGAACGATACTGGGTCGTCTAGTCAGTTTAGCTACTGAAAAGTGTTATGCACCTACAAAAGACTGCGCGGAGATTGCTTGGCGTTTCTTCGGTGTAGAACAACACAAGGTTGAAGTCATGCATTTAGGGGTAGATACGGATTTCTTTTTTCCAGCCATCTCGGATGCTACAGTTCAAGAGCGCAAGGCGTTGCGTCAACGCCTTGGGTTTGGCGAAAATGATGTTGTATGTATATACACGGGAAAGTTCACCGAAGAGAAAAATGCGCTAATCCTAGCAAAAGCTATATCTCAACTGCGTTCTATGGGAGAAGCATTTTGTGGTCTGTTCATTGGTAACGGTCTACAAAAGAAGTTAATCCAAACTCATTCTTCGTGTAGAATATTAGACTTTATGCCGTTCAGTGAACTGGCTCCTTACTACCGTGCGGCTGATATCGGTGTTTGGCCAACAAATGAAAGTACATCAATGCTAGATGCGGCAGCTTGTGGAATCCCAATCATTGTTAGTGATGGAATCGTTTATCGCGAACACGTAGAAGGCAATGGTCTTGTGTATAAAATGAATGATTTAGACGATTTAGTAAGGGTTCTGCTTCATTTGCATAATTTCAAAGAAAGGAAACAGCTTGGTTCTTTTGGGAGTGAGAAGATGCTAAAGGAATTTAGCTGGTACTCTGTAGCCAAGCGCAGGCTTAAGGAATATGAAGCAGCACTTAGCTCACAGAGGAGGTAGCGCTGGTAGCTTTTAACACTGAAACTGGAGTTATTAGGTTGGGGTGGAAATAGAACAAACCTATGGGTTGGAACTTAGAGTTGAAAAATTGGGTGGCTCAGAACCTATATTTACCTTTCAAGGTTCTACGTTATTTAGAAACAAAAGCTTACCATTTACACTGCCGATCTATTACTTCTATTCACAAGGATGCGAAATTTGTATATCGTGGTAGAGTTTATAACATTCGCAAGCAACGTGATGCCATTAAAGTTGGGGCAAATAGTGTGATTTGTGGAGAATTATTAACCTTTGCTCATGGAGGTAGTATAGAAATTGGGGAATGGTGTTTTGTAGGTGAAGGATCTAAAATTTGGTCATCCGAACAAGTTAAGATCGGAAATAGAGTTTTAATTTCTCACAATGTTAACATTCACGATACCAACAGTCACCCCCTCCATGCTCAAGCCAGACATGAGCATTTTGTGGAGATAGTTCAACAAGGACATCCCCCAAAAGCAGACAATATTATCTCATCACCTATCATCATTGAAGATGATGTTTGGGTTGGGTTTAATTCCATCATTCTACGAGGTGTAAAAGTTGGCGCAGGTAGTATTATCGGAGCGGGAAGTATAATCACAAAGGATGTTCCTGCCAATAGCTTATTCCTTCAGAATAAAATTGTAAAATACCTTGATGAAAACAGTTAAAGAAAGTCAATTTTTTTATCCTCTTTTCAATCACTATACCAACTCACCTTCAGTTGCATTATGCCGTATTCCCGAGCTGGAATTATTGAGTCAAATCCAATTAGAACACCCAATCCTCGATCATTGCTGTGGAGATGGCTACATTGCGGCAATGGCATTTCCCAAGACTATTATGGATGCAGGAGTTGACCTTAGCCAAAAACAACTGGATACCGCTACGCAACGGGGTAACTACACACGACTTGAGTGTGCTGATGCTGGTATAGCCTTGCCATTTAAGGATGGAAAATTTGCAACCGTGATCAATAACAGCGGAATTGAACATATACTCAATTTAGATAAATCAATATCAGAGATTGCACGAGTTTTAAAGGTGGGTGGAAAAGTTTACTTAAATGTACTCAATAATCGCTACTTTGATCGCTGGCCCCTTAGCCCAGAAACGGCAAATAGCTATAGGAATTTTCAGCCTTTTTATCATGCTCTCAATGAAAGGGAATGGCGCGATGTGCTAGAACGGCATAAATTTAAAGATGTGACATTCACAGATTATTTTCCAGAATCTACCTCAAAAGTTTTGGCCGGTCTGGATTATCGTTACAGCGCCCATTATTTTCGGAAACGAATTTCACCGCTAATAATACTAGAGCGATTTCTCCCAGCATCTTGGCTAGTTGGACGTTGGCGTACTAAGTTTGGAAATTTACCCTGGCAAGCTGCACCGGGTACAGGTAGCGGCTTTCTAATCTCTGCAACTAAAGCTGAGGTGTAGGTCGTGGAATATTGCACTTGGGAAGAGGCTGTTAGATGGCTGCTTGCTCAACCAGATCAGCAGAAGATCGTGCGGGACTGTTACTATGATCGCCCTTTAAAATCTACAGCAGCCCGTTATTGGCAAAGCCCCGAATGGCAAGCAATTAGAGCATTTTTTCCCATGCAGGAAGGATACGCTCTAGATCTGGGAGCTGGTAATGGTATTGCCAGCTATTCTTTAGCAAAAGATGGTTGGCAAGTCAAAGCCTTGGAACCCGATCAAAGTAATCTCGTAGGATGTGGTGCGATCAAGCAGCTAGCTGAAGAAGCAAAGTTGGCTATCGAGGTTATCCAAGGAATTGGTGAAAATCTCCCCTTTAACGATCGCACGTTTAACCTGGTATTTGCTAGACAAGCGTTACATCACGCTCAAGACTTGCGGGAATTGTCTCAAGAAATCTATCGCGTCCTCAAACCTGGGGGAGTTTTAGTAGCAGTACGAGAGCATGTGATTTCTTACCAACGCGACTTACCTAAATTTCTAGATGCTCATCCCCTTCATCACCTCTACGGCGGAGAGAATGCTTATCTGCTTAACGAGTATTTAGGAGCAATGACGTTAGCTGGGCTACAAATTGAGAAAGTCATCGGCTCTTTTGACAGCGTTATTAATTATGCCCCACTGACAGAGACATCGCTTAAGGAGGAGTTGAAGAAACGCTTTAACCGCATACTAGGTGGTAAAATTGCTTCTCAGTTACTTTTGAGCGATCACATTTTTCCGCAATTCCTACATCTACTTTCTAAGATTGACCAAAGACCAGGACGTCTTTTCAGCTTCATTTGTCATAAGATGGAGGATTAAACCTGATGGCAGTAGTTTGGGTAACAGGTGCTCGTGGCTTCATTGGTAGTAACTTATCAAAATATCTGGCACAACAGGGGCATCAGGTTTTAGGAGTTGGTCATGGAGCATTACCTCCAGAGATAGCTGCTAAGTTTGGCTTATCCTTTTGGGTCAACGGGGAAATTGAAGGCTCCAACTTACAGCAGCTTCTCAGTCGAGCGGGGATACCTGACGTTATCTATCATCTTGCTGGAGGTAGTTCAGTTGGCTTGTCTGTACAAGCACCTGCTGAAGATTTCCGGCGTTCTGTCATCTCCACAGCAGCACTACTGGAATGGATTCGAGTATATGTACCAGAGGCGAGATTAGTACTCGCTTCGAGCGCGGCTGTTTATGGCGATGGTCATCGGGATGCCATTATAGAGAATGGGTATTTTACCCCCTATTCTCCCTATGGATTCCACAAGCGTACAGCGGAATTATTATGTGAATCTTACGCCCATAACTATGGTTTGCAAATCGCGATCATACGCTTATTTTCTGTCTATGGTCCTGGTTTATGCAAACAACTCCTCTGGGATTTATGTTGTCGTTTGAACCAGTTTCCCTCTATACTGAGGCTTCATGGAACGGGTCATGAAATCCGTGACTGGCTTTATATAGAAGATGCAGTACGTGTCTTGATAGCGGCAGGAGCCAGTGCTTCTCAAGCTCCCTTTGTAGTCAATGGTGGCACTGGGTTCGGCACTTGTGTCCGTGAGGTAGCGATGATGCTATGCAATGCTTGGGGTCAATCACCTGAACTGCAATTCTCTGGTCAGAGTCGAGTCGGTGATCCCTTTGTATTAATAGCCGACACCACACGCCTCCAGACCCTGGGATTTGTTCCCCAATATAAATTAGTATCAGGTCTGGAGAACTATGTTCGCTGGTTTCAGCAAACTTCAAGAGTCTAAGCCACTCGGAGTCAGGGAAAATGATGAACAGGCGAGATAAGTCGAGATATGAGTAAACCAAAGGCTATTATCATTAATTTGTCTACGTCTGGTAGCCGATTGGGTGGTGCCGCGATCGCTGCTGAGTGGCACGCTCGTTTTATTGCGCCCCAATTCCCTATAGAACTTTGGCGAATGTGGGATGATAACCAAGAACTATACCTGGATAACTTAAAAATCCGGCAGTATGCAACGAAAGTCAAATTTGGGCTTTTAGGTCAATTACTTCCTAAGCAGGCAAAAGCTTTTTTTCTAGATAGTGATATACTTGATAAACTTCTAATCGATCCTCCTGATATCATCCATCTGCAAAATCCGCTTCCTGCTCTAGCTTTTGAAAGAATAGCGCATCAAGCCCATGAAGCAGGTATAAAGGTGGTAGTTTCAACCCATGGTTTTTATGAGGTCATGAACCCCAACTACAGTCTGAATGGATTCAAGCAGTGGGCATGGACTCAGTGGATTACTAAGCCCCATCTAAAATCTAGCCGTTATGTGGATGCTGTTCTATCAGGGTATCCTGATGAGAGAAAAATGCTCATCAGGATGGGGTTTAGTGAAGATAAAATTTATCTAGTTCCCAATGGAGTTAATCCGTTTTTCCTGAATAAACCTTTAGAGGAAGAGTCTCAAGAGGTTCTGAAAAAGTTTAATCTGGATTTAGAGCGACCAATACTGTTGTTTGTGGGGAATCATACAGCAAATAAGGGATTAGATATAGTATTGAAGATTGCTTCAAAATTATCGAAACCTGCTGTTGTAGTTATTGGAGGTAGGTTATCTGACCCTGAAGAACCATTACGCTGGCGAGAAAATTTTCCGCCAGCAAAGCAAGTAGATGTTGTCTTTACTGATTATTTGACACTGACTGACCAAAGGGCACTTTATCATTTATCTACTCTCCTACTTTTTCCGAGCTTGGCAGATACCCTCCCACTAACTATTTTGGAAGCAATGGCTAGTGGTTTGCCAGTTGTTGCTTACAGCGTTGGAGGCATTCCATATCAACTAAAAAATGCCTCTGGCATTGTGGCAGCACCTGGAGATACTCAGACTTTTCAAGCAGCTATTGAGTCTCTATTGTCTGACGAAAGAGCTAGACAGAAACTGTCTAATAACGGTAAGTTAAGGCAGCAGGAATTATTTTCGTGGGAGTTTGCGGCAACACGAACTGTACAGATATATAAGCAACTCTTAGCTCGAAAAAAATGGGAAAATCAGTAGTCATAATTTCTCAATACTTTTATCCCAGTCTTGCTTCGACTGCCCAACTAATGACTGATTTAGCGAAGGGACTTGCAGCAAGAGGTTATCAGTTAAAGGTTTTCACTAGTAGTAGTGCAGAGAAAAACACTACTAATGACGCCCTACTAGAAGTGGAAGTATCGCGTTCATTTTCCTTGAGCCAACAAAACCCCAGTATCTTATACAAAGCGGCTAATTCTCTACTTTTCTTAGTGAGCAGCTTGATATATGTAACATTTAAAGTTCATCGTAGTACTCCTATACTGATTACATCGAATCCTCCTTATTCTGGAGTTATTGGTATCTACTTTAGTTCTATTAAAAAAGGTAAATTCTATTTTATTCTGCAAGATATTTTTCCGGAATCTGCTGTTCTTTGCCGAATTTTAGAACCTCATAGTATTTTATTCAAGCTATTTAGTTTTTTAAGCTATTTAACTTTTAAGTATTCTAACTCGATGGTTACGCTTAGTCAATCCATGAAAGAATTTTTAGAAAAAAAACATTTTAAACTGGAACAGAAAAAAAAAATAAGGATTATAGAAAATTGGTCTATTGAGGCTATTCCTATCTGCGAGAAGCAAGAAAATGAGTTTGCTAGGCGATATGGCTTAACGGAAACTTTCACTGTACTTTACGCAGGTAATATGGGACGCCTTCACGATATTGAAAGTCTCGCTAACACGGCTTACATGCTGAGTAATCAACCTATACAGTTTATTTTTATTGGAAATGGTTTCAAAAGATCAATGCTAGAGAATTATGTGTGCAATTATAAGCTCACTAATGTCTTATTACTACCTTTTCAACCTAGAGAGATGATACCCCTGTCACTCACAGCTTGTGATGTCTCCCTAGTCAGCCTTATTGAAGGTGCTGAGGAAATTATTGCCCCTTGCAAACTTTATGGGATGTTGGCAGCGGGTCGAGCTATCCTTTCGATATCCTCTACAGGTTCTTATATCGAGCAACTTCTGAATGACTATAGTTGCGGTATTAACTGTCCCCCTCATAACCCTCAGCAACTGGCAGATACGATCGCTAAACTAGCAGCAGACCCAGAACGAGTGACAGCAATGGGAAAAAGAGCTCGTCAACTTTATGAAGAAAAGTACACATTCAGCCGCGCCCTAGATGAGTATGAAAAGCTATTGTTTAATACCGAACTGCTCAATTAGTTAAAACCTGTAGACAATTGAACTCTATTCTCATAACTGGTGCTAAAGGCTTCATCGCTAGCCATCTCATGCCCTACATTGATAAACCAGATCGGCAAATTACGGCTGCTATTCGTGACCGTTGTTCCTCTAATCAATTTCCTTCTTCTGTTATTTCCGTTACTATCGGAGACATTAACGGCGACACGAATTGGCAACAAGCTCTCAAAAATATTGATACTGTAATTCATCTAGCAGCTCGCGCTCACATCCTAGGAGAGGAAATTCTAAATCCGGAAGCAGAATTTCTCAGAATTAACACCGACGGCACTGCGAACCTCGTCCAGCAATCAATCCAAGCAGGAGTAAAGCACTTTATCTTTATCAGCTCCATCGGCGCAATGGCTACCCTAAGCGACCATCCCCTCACGGAAACCTCCCCTTGCCAACCGGATACTCCTTACGGACGCAGCAAACTCCAAGCCGAACAAGCCCTAATCGATCTTGCCAGCCAAAGCAGCATGACCTGGACTATTCTACGCCCTACCCTAGTCTATGGTTCTGGCAACCCTGGTAACATGGAACGCCTAGTTAAACTCATCAATCGAGGCTTACCCTTACCCTTCGGTCTCGTTAACAACCGCCGTAGCCTTCTCTACGTCGGTAATCTCGTTGATGCGATCGCGACTTGTCTAACTCACCCCAACGCCAAAAACCAAACATTCCTGGTTAGCGATGGTCAAGACCTCTCCACACCCGAACTAATCCGCAAGATAGCCTACCACTTAGAACGCCCTTGTCACCTCCTCCCAGTACCACCCAGCCTGCTCAAAATGGCAGGTCATCTAGGAAATACCATCGAACAATTTACTAAACGCCCCCTACCTCTGAATACTTCAACCATTGACCGCCTGCTAGGTTCCTTAGTTGTTGACAGCAGCCACATCCGAAACACCCTAAACTGGCAACCACCCTACACCGTTGACGAAGGACTCTCAAAAACCTTGCGCTGATGTATACTGTTCGCGGTCACAAACTGAGCTTTTGTCATGCAGAGCTTAGTGAAGTACAGCGTAACATCTGGTGAGATTCTTCACTCCGCTATCGCTCCTTTCAGAATGACAAATTTGACCGTGCGAAGTATACCTCTCTAACGGAACTCACCAGAAACCAATAGGTCATATAGTAGAAAAAGTGTGTGTGAGAAGTGTAATAGACGAACATGTTAACTGTTCTTGCGGCTGCCAGTGTTCTGGCGAGTATCCTCCTGACCAATATAATTAAACGACGCTTCAGCAACCACTTACTAGACATCCCCAACGATCGCAGTTCCCATACCCAACCCACTCCCCGTGGTGGTGGCTTGGGTTTCATCCTGGCTTTTGCGATAACGGGGTTAATTGCCTCTCTATTCGCCAGTTCTTTCCCTCAACTCCTATCCAACCCCCAAATTAACCCCAACCCAACCTTCCTCTGGCTCATCCTCACCCCCCTAGCCATCATTGGCATCATCGATGACCGCCAAGGGCTTCCCGCCAGAATACGCTACCTAGTGCATCTGTCTGTCGCCAGTCTCGCGATCGCGTGTTTCGGTTCCTTCCCCCTACCCTGGCTCCCTAACTTCGGTATAGTCGGTCAAATCCTCGCGATCGCACTCACCCTAATTGGCATCACCGCCCTAATTAACTTCTACAACTTCATGGATGGTTTAGATGGTCTGGTTGCCAGCGTCACCGCCCTCCAGATAGCATTCCTAGCACTTTACCTCAACCAACCCCTATTCTGGCTGCTTGTCGCCGCCCTCCTGGGTTTTCTCTGGTGGAATTGGTCTCCCGCGAAAATCTTCATGGGCGATGCAGGTAGCACTGTCCTGGGAGCGAGTGTCGCCATCGCCCTGCTCAATACCAATAACCCCATACAAGCCTGGTCTGCTCTCGCCATCACCCTCCCACTCACCGCTGATGCCATCTACACCCTGATCCGTCGCCTCATCCGCCAAGAAAACATCTTTAAGGGGCATCGTAGCCATCTTTACCAGCGGCTTCAGCAATCCGGTTGGACTCATCGCCAAGTCGCCCTCACCTACCTGATTGCCACCAGTATAATTATCCTATTAATCACTACTCTCGGCACTCTAGGGAGTTGGTTCAGTTTAATTGGGGTACTGATAGGACTCGCGATCGCGGAAATGTATCTCCAGGCGACAAGAGCGATCGTTTAAAATGTCGCCCCTACCAGATCCCCGACAACTCCTACGAAGTCGGGGATCTAACTAACTAATATCAGACGGGTGATTCAGGCTCAATCCATCAGACTAGAAGTGTCCAAAATTTTGGTTACAGTTACTTGCCCCAGGTGGAGCTTAGATGTCCCATTGACGACCAATCAGGAAACCTGTAGCATCTAATTAGAGTCTTAATCTGGATTTTAATTGAGGTCTATTCCATGGTTAACCTTCAAGATATCCACTCACTCACTGATTTCAAGCGCAACGCCAGTAACTATATAGAACGCATCCGAGAAACGAAAGCACCAATGGTACTGACAATAAACGGTGAGGCGGCTGTGATTGTCCAAGATGCCCTCAGTTTCCAACATCTACAAGATCGCCTCAAGGAACTCGAAGCGGAATTAGAGAAAGTTAAGCTGAAAGCCTTACAGACAGAAATCCGTCAAGGAGTTGAGAGCGGAGAAGCCACACCACTTGACATTGAAGACGTGATCCGTCGAGGTCAAGCACGAAGTCTTGAACGTCGAAGCACAAAGCAAGGTGTATGAGCGAAATTTTCAAGCGTCCTCTTGCTCAGACAGATTTAGATGATCTCTGGGACTATCTCGAAGAACATAGTAGTCAAGAGCAGGCAGCCGATTTTCTGAGAAAGCTTTATGCTAAATTGGAGACCCTTGCCCAAAATCCTTATATGGGGCGTACTCGTGACGAGTTGTTACCGGAACTGCGGAGTTTTCCATTTAGGGACTATCTGATTTTTTACTTTCCCCTGACAAATGGAATTGAGGTGGTGCGTGTGCTTTATGGGAGACGGGATATAGAGCGTATTTTCGCCGAAGAAGAGGAAGAAGAAGAAATGTGACGATCTAATCGTAGACTAGTCGGCGTTTTGTCACCGTAGTGGCGTCGCACCGTGGCACACCTAATCTGATGGATTAGATTCGGCTTGTAGTAGGGAACCTGGGTTCCTAGATTCTGTTGGGTTTCCTTGGGTCAACCCAACCTACAATCTATGCCACCTTTTATTTTAGCTGTGTCAGCCCACTACGGTCTATCTCGCGATCGCGAAACGTTGCTTCCCAGTATAATTTCAGCAACATCATTATCCTAGGTCATCCTCACTCAAAGCATCTGGATCAATCCCCAACGCCCGCAACCGTTCTGCCAACCGCTCACTTCGCTGACGCTCCTGCTCTAACTGCATTTCCAATTGCTCCGCCCGTTGTTGTTCCTGCTCAGCTTGCTCGGCGGGTGTAGGTATCCACCGATTAGTCCCATCATACCAACGTAGCCACAATCCCGTAGTCTCCTCAAACACCCCTTGCCAAATGCCTAACCCTAACTGTAATTCTTCCAACCACAGCCGCTGATTTTGTAGCGATAACTCCTGATAACGAGTACCCGATAAACAAAAAGCTCTAAACTGATTGACATACCGATCAAACACCACATAGTAAGGAATACGCAAAATTCGCTCGTAGACCTCCCACTTCGTCGGCGGTTGGTTCACATCCCGCAATGTCTGCCCCAAATCTTCCGGTGTTGTACCGGGGGAAAGCAACTCAACCACTAGCAAAGGCGTAACCCCCTCCTGCCAAATCACATAACTCCAGCGCAAATCCTGTTGCTGGGTAAATCGGCGCACCCCAAGAACGACAAACCAATCAGGACGCTTGTACCAACGGGGATGACGCGGATCATAGTAAAGGTTCAAGTCACTGGCGACAAACACTTGATCGATAGGCTGATTCGGGGGTTGGCAAGTTTGACTGAGCAAGTCAGCCTGCAATCGGTGAAACTCATCGGGCAAGCCAGGTTCCTCCACCTCTTCACTGGGTAGATCATACATGGTGGGTAGAGTTTCCTGAGGAGGGCGGGGGGGATCAGTTTGATACATAAGCGGTGGTGCGTTCCAACGTTTTGGTAAAGGAAACAGGTAGTACCAATTCTCTATGGTATAATGCTGCGTCCTGTCCGACTGGAGCCTGTCAATAAGGTTGGTGGGCAATGCCCACCCTACGGTATATCAAGGGTGGAGGCGATCTCAAAAGCCAGGAAATAAATTTCTTCTAACCCAAGCTAAAGCAAGAATCGAGCTTACTGGGTAAGACATTGAACCCGTTTTAACGGGTTTGAGCTTTTAGCCAGAACTTTAGTTCAGGGCTTATAGCTACCCATTAGGATTAGCGATGGGATAATTGATCCTGAGAATCCAGATTAACTGCTATGCCATCTCAAACCCTAAAATACGCTTACTTCCCCGGTTGTGTCGCCCAAGGCGCTTGCCGAGAATTGTACCAATCCACCGCCGCCCTGACTCAAGCCTTGGGCATTGAACTGATTGAACTGAAAAAAGCTTCCTGTTGCGGTTCTGGCACATTTAAGGAAGATTCCCGATTACTGGAAGATACCGTAAATGCCCGTAATATTGCCTTGGCGGAGGAACTTAATCTCCCCCTGTTAACCCATTGCAGCACCTGTCAGGGGGTTATTGGTCATGTTGATGAACGCTTAAAGGAATTTCAACAGACTGATCCGGGCTACATTGATCAAGTTAATGGCTTACTCAAAAAAGAGGGTTGTTCTCCTTATAAAGGGAACAGCGAAGTCAAGCATTTGCTGTGGGCGTTAGTCACCGATTATGGACTAGATGCCTTACAAGAACGGGTTACCCGAAAATTAAGCGGGCTAAAATGTGCCGCGTTCTATGGCTGTTATTTGCTCCGAGGACAAACCACAATCCCTTATGACAACCCGTTTCACCCCGAATCAATGGAAAATGTATTCCGATCCGTTGGCGCAACTCCGGTCTATTATCGTGGACGAACCCAATGTTGTGGTTGGCCCATTGCCAGTTATGCGACCGAGCAATCGTTTCAAATGGCGGGGAAAAATATCCAAGAAGCCATTGACGCTGGGGCAGATTGTATGGTAACACCTTGTCCGCTGTGCCACCTTAATCTTGACTCTCGTCAACCGGAAGTGGAAAAGGTAATTGAGCGCAAGCTGGGATTACCTGTATTACATTTACCGCAATTAGTCGCCTTGGCGCTAGGGATTCCACCCAAGCAGTTGGGGTTGAGTAAGCATATTGTGTCCACACGACCTGTTTTAGAGAAATTGGGCTTATAATCCATTCCCCTACCAGATCCCCGACTTTTTCAAGAAGTCGGGGATCTAATAACCCGCAATGCGATCGCGGTTGAGAATAAGGTGCGTTACACAAGCGCTTTCACACGATGGCGGCGTGGCACACCTAAAATGGTGGATTAGTATTGTAGGGGCGCACGGTGTGCGCCCAATTTCACCGTCAAATCTATTCCACAATTTTAGCTGTGTCAGTCCACTACTGACGTGGCACATCTAATTTGATGGATGAGAACTGTCCCACGCCCCGTGCGCCCGATTTAACCTGAAAATTTATAACCCTATCTAGCGATCGCGTAACACCGTCAGCGCCTCAACTGCTGCACCGCCTCAAGACTAAGCCCCGTCGCTTGACTAATGGCTTCTGATGAATGGGGATGAGGTATGGTAGAAATAAGCACAGGCAAAAGCCATCCCAATCCGGCGTCTAAGACCAAATCCGGGTTGACTACCCCCCTTTATAATCTAGTCCCCGTAGACGGACTTTATGGGAGCATGTCAGTTGGGTTTCGTTTTGTTGGGTTTCGTTCCTCAACCCAACCTACAGCTTTATAATTCAGTCCGCGCAGGCGGACGCAAGGACCAGTGTAGCTGTGACTTCCTCCTCGCCAGGATACTGTATGGATATTTTAATCGTTGAAGACGAAGCGGAAATCGCCAAACTCATCCAACTAACCCTAGAACGGGAAGGATTTACCTGCTACTCCTGTCGCGATGGACTAGCCGCCTTGCAAGCATTCCAAACCCAGCAACCGGATGTGATTATTCTGGACTTAATGCTACCCGGATTGGATGGACTGGAGGTTTGCGCCCGAATTCGCCAAAAACCGGGACCCAAAGACCCCTATATTCTAATGCTGACGGCGAAGGGAGAGGAAATTGACCGCGTAATTGGTCTATCAACGGGTGCTGATGATTACCTAGTCAAACCCTTTAGCCCTACCGAACTGGTGGCGAGAGTCCGGGCGCTATTGCGGCGTAGTTTGCGTCACGGCGGACAGTCCCTCATCTACCGTACCCAACATTTTACCGTAGATGTGGATCAGCATACTGCTAGTCGCCAACTGGATTCTGGGGAACCAGAACCCCTAGATTTAACCACATTAGAATTTAATCTGTTGGCAACCTTTACCAGTCAACCGGGTCGAGTTTGGAATCGTACTCAACTGATTGATAAACTGTGGGGGAATGACTTTTTTGGCGATGAACGGGTGGTTGATACCCATGTCGCCCGGTTGCGGAAAAAAATAGAACCAGACCCCAGTAATCCGACCTTTGTTAAGACCGTTATTGGTGTTGGTTATAAATTTGAAGATAGCCCGTAGGGGTTTGGTCACCAAACCCCTCTTATATAAATTTCTGGTGTTGTTAATTAGGTCAAGCGGGTCGTCCGTCCCTACAGTAATCATGAGTAAAACCGGTTTACACCGCCGCCAATCCTTACCCTTAGTCTCGCGCCTGTTTCTCTCCCACTTGTTGGTGATGATTGTCGGCGTAGGTTCCCTGTTAATTATCAGTAAATTATCTTCACCGCGCTTCTTTATCTTACATCTACAACAATTAGAAGGCAAAGGAGTCATCTTTCGCGTTGCCCGTACCTCCCTATTACAAGGATTTCAAACTGCCTGGAATCGCGGCACGTTTTGGTCGGTTATCGTTGGGACAACAGCGGCTGGGGGACTTAGTTACTGGTTGTCTCGTCGCATTGTAAAACCCCTGACTCAAATCGAAGACATTACTCAACAATTTGCGGCGGGTAAGCTGGATGAACGACTTCCGCCCAGTGAAATTCCTGAAATTAATCAACTCGCCACCAGTTTTAATCAGATGGCGGTGAGTTTAGAAGATGTGGAACAGCGGCGGCGAGATTTAGTCAGTGATTTGACTCATGAACTGCGAACTCCTCTGACGGTACTGCGAGGTTATTTAGAAGAACTTGCCACACAACGGATGGAAGCAACTCCTGCGATGTATCAGCAGTTGGCAAAAGAAACGCGACGGTTGGAACGGTTAATTAACGATTTACAGGAACTCTCGAAAGCCGAAGCCGGTTATTTGCCGATTAAAGTTGAACCTGTGAATGTGCGTCCCCTGCTAGAATCACTGGTGCAAAAGTTTGCGGATCAGGTGTTGGAAGAAGGTCCTGTTTTGCATTTAGATTGTCCAGAAAAATTGCCTCGGGTATTGGCAGATACTGACCGATTGGAACAGGTACTGGTGAATCTTTTAGGTAATGCAATTCGACATACTCCAATGGGTACGATTACGGTTCGGGTATGGGTAAAACGGGATGGACGAAAAGGTATTATTTCTCGGTTGTGGATTGCGGTAACCGATACGGGGATGGGTATTGCCCCAGAGGATATCCCTCATGTGTTTGAACGGTTCTGGCGGGCGGAAAAGTCGCGCAATCCTCACACTGGGGGAACGGGGATAGGGTTAGCGATCTCGAAGCGGTTGGTGGAATTGCAAGGGGGTGAGATTGAGGTAGAAAGTCAACTAGGGGTTGGCAGTACGTTTCGGTTTTATCTGCCCTTAGCATAACTCTTATGTCACGGTAAACAGAGATTCAGTTCCTTCGCTACATTTAAGAGACGTTGCATGCAACGTCTCTACCATAAGATGCGTCCTAACCGCTATGGCGATTGCTATAAAACGGAAAATCGGTTAAGAAATTTCCCACAGGTGATCAAAAAAATACCTGTAGTCTCCGTGTAGGGGCGACCCGCTTGCACTAATTAACAACTCTAGTTCACTTAATTTACTCGGGTCGCCCTCTCCTCAACATCCTGTGTAAGAACGTATTTCTTGACAAATTTATTTCACCATCTAATAATTAAGGTATTCAATAGGTAAACATTTTGAATCATGATCGTTCAGAGTGCGGATTTTTGGGTTCCCATTCAAGTACGGACGAGTCCCAGTTATATTTGATAAATATGCTGAATAAGCCCAGATTTAAACAATGCTTTCAGGTTGAAATAGTCGAACCAGAAACAGTATTTTTGTTATCGGAGCGAGGTTCGATTCAACTCAATCGCCATCTCTATCAACAATTAGTCCCGTTAATCGATGGGCATCACACGGTTGAGGACATTATTGATCAAATTCTCCAGCATCTACCTGGGGAAACGATTTCGTTTCAAGAGATGCTCAATACTAGCGTCATGGCACGACATGCCCTGATGCAGATGGAGAAGAAGGGCTATATTGTTGAAAGTGAGTCTCTATTGCCCGATCATTTAGCCATCTTCTGCGAGATGCTAAATGTCGATGTTCAGCAAGCGTACCAGCAATTAGAAACGATAAAAGTATCAGTAAAACGTTTTGGTTCTCTGTCTACTTCTGAGTTCCTATCGAAGCTGGAATCGCTACAGATTCAAGTGGCAGATCAGGGAGATATTGATGTTGTCTTAACCGATGACTATTTGCAGGTTGATTTAGAGGCATTCAATCAAAATGCTTTACACGCTCAACGCCCCTGGATGCTAGTTAAACCAGTGGGTACGGTGGTTTGGATTGGACCGATTATTGAGCCGGGAAAAACGGGCTGCTGGCACTGTTTAGCGCAACGCTTACGGGATAACAGACCGATAGAACGCTTTATCCAAAACCAGCAGCACCGTTCTACACCGATACCGATTCCTTTAACCTCTTTTCCGGCTAGCGTCCAAACCGCTTTAGGAATGGCTGCAACGGAACTATTTAAATGGATTGTTCAGGGCGAAAATCAACGATTAACAGGGCTTCTGGTTACTCACGATACTTTATCTTTAGACACGCGAAATCATCGTTTAGTTAAGCGCCCGCAATGTCCCCGTTGTGGATTGACGCAGACGTTGAATCGTAAACCGTTACCGATTATTCTGGGACACCGGAAGAAGAGTTTTACTACAGATGGCGGACATCGTTATTGTTCACCGGAAGAAACGCTGAAAACTTATCACCATCACCTGAGTCCGATTACGGGTGTTGTACGAGAACTCACCCGGTTAGAGACAGGGGTAAATCATTTAACTCATACTTATATCGCCAAGCATCATTTCGCCACACTGTTTGATGATCTAAACACCTTACGCCAAAATATTGGGGGTCGCAGTGCGGGAAAAGGTCGCACGGATGCTCAAGCGAAAGCCAGTGGGTTTTGTGAGGCGATTGAGCGCTATTCTGGGGTGTTTCAGGGGGACGAAATTCGGCAAAAAGGGAGTTATCACAGGCTGGTCGATCGCGCAATTCATCCGAATACCTGTATGAATTTTAGCCCCAGTCAATATGAAACTCGTCAGGACTGGAATGACAACTGTTTGGGGTGGTTTCAAAAGGTTCCAGAACCCTTTGATCAGGAACGAGAGCGAGAATGGACGCCAGTTTGGTCGTTAACAGATCAAGGGTTTAAGTATTTGCCTACAGCTTATTGTTATTATGGCTATCCCCAAGTCGAAAAAGCAGATTGTTGGGCAGATTCTAATGGTTGTGCCGCCGGGAATACGCTAGAAGAAGCCATCCTGCAAGGGTTTATGGAGTTGGTGGAACGGGATAGTGTGGCGTTATGGTGGTATAACCGGATTCAACGCCCCAAGGTTGATTTAGAGAGTTTTGATGACCCCTATTTTTATGAGTTAAAAGAGTATTACCAAAGCCTGCATCGGGAACTCTGGGTGCTAGATATTACCAGTGATTTGACTATTCCTGTATTTGCGGCGATTAGTCGGCGGTGCGATCGCGCGGTGGAAGACATCGTTTTGGGGTACGGCGCTCATTTTGACCCGAAAATTGCCATCCAACGGGCGTTGACGGAGGTGAACCAGATTCTCCCTTCGGTGTTAAGGGCAAATCCTGATGGCAGTACATTCTATAATCCTGGGGCTGATCCGATGGCGGTGGACTGGTGGAAAATGGCAACGGTGGCGAATCAACCGTATTTAGTTCCCGATGAGAATATGGCGGCAAAGGTACAGTCAGATTATCCTCAGGTGTGGAGTGATGATCTCAAAGATGATGTGATCCGCTGTCAGCAAATCGTTGAAAATCGGGGGATGGAACTGCTAGTCCTGGATCAGACTCGTCCCGATATCGGACTCAAGGTTGTCAAGGTTGTTGTTCCCGGAATGCGCCACTTTTGGAAACGGCTGGGTTCGGGACGGTTATATCAGGTTCCGGTAGAATTGGGGTGGTTGAAAGCGCCGCGTTCGGAAAATCAACTCAATCCATTCCCAATGTGGATGTAAACACGCCTCAAACCCTGACAAATGAAAAATGACCAATAACGAATAACCCATGCTAAACGGCTATCAAATCATTGATGCAGACTCCCACGTCTACGAACCCAGTTCAATGTGGAAAGACTACCTCGAACCTGCATTTAAACGCTTTGCTCCCTCACCGGAGATGAAAATTCAGGGGGAAGAGATTGTCGAGAAACTCTCGGCTCAGGTGCGATGGGTGGGAAATCAGCAAGTGATGCAGGCTCATCCCCAATCATTATTGAGTGGTTTTGATGCAGAGTCTCATGTTCAAGCCATGGTGCAAATGGGGATTGATGTGGCGTTTATCTATCCCACTTACGGATTGTGGTTATTAGCCATAGATAAGATGGAACCGCCATTGGCTGGGGCATTTACCCGTGCTTATAATAATTGGTTACGAGACTTTTGCAGTTATGACCCCCAACGACTTAGAGGCGTGGGAGCGATTAATCTCCATGATCCCCACGACATGGTGTCAGAATTGCAGCGAATTGCCGCATTTGGCTGGAAGGCGGTCTATTTGCGCCCGAACCCGATTAAAGGGCGGCTGTTAAGTGATCCCGATTATGAGCCGTTTTGGACAATGTGTGAGGATTTGGGGATAGCAGTAGGCATTCATGAAGCCACTCACGGACGCTTACCCACGACTGGATCAGATCGATTTTATACCCGTTTTGCCCTGCACGCCTGTTCTCATCCCATGGAACAGATGATGGCGCTGTTGGCGCTGATTGAAGGAGGGGTGTTAGAACGCCATCCTCAGCTAAGGGTGGGGTTTCTGGAGTCGGGTTGTGGTTGGTTACCCTATTGGTTATGGCGACTGGATCAAGAGTATGAGGAGCTAGGGTGGGAGGTGAAAGAGACGGTGACAATGAAGCCCTCGGAGTATTTCCGTCGCCAGTGCTTTATTGAGATAGAGCCGTCTGAACCGTATCTGGCTGAGATGATCAAGTTTATCGGTTGTCAGTCCTTGATTTTTGGCTCTGACTATCCCCATATTGATCACAAGCCGGATATTGTTGAGAGGGTGGTGGGGCTTGAGACACAATTGGGTGAGGAAACAGTGCGAAAGATGCTCTGGGAGAATCCGGCGCGTTTCTATGGATTGGTTGGTGCAACTGATGGGTAATTGTTAGTGCAAGAAGATACACAAGGAAACGATTTCCAAGGACACGTTAGAATGCAACTGAGTATATAAAACGTAGAGTTTTGGTATAGGTCTTTACAAAGAAGCGGGAATATGACTATAAGTTTGAAGTAATGTATCAAAATATTGAAATATTTGCGGCTATAGTAAATAATGTGTTATCTCAAGCTAATTTTCACTTGGTCTGGAATGATCATGTCAGGTGATTACTCAAATTTATAAGTGTTCCTTGGCACAAATGATTGAATTCCAGTCAAAAATAGGCAATAATAAATAGAATTGGAGGAAATAACGAATGGCAGAATGGACAGCACAACAGTTAAAAGGGTGGCACAATCATAACACAAGCTGTGATCAAAAAGTTCAACAATCAAAAAAGCATATCCAGAACTACGAGTCATTTGTCTATCAGTGGTTAAAGCAATCTAAACTCCTTTCTCAGCTCATTGCTAGCGCCTGGTTAGAGGGAGAGAAAGCGACGAAGATTCGAGAAATATTCACAAGTTTCTCCACAGGACACGACGATTCTGAGTTGAGAGCCTTGTTGACAGGACAAAAGCCAGATTTGTGGAATAAATGCATTTTTGACCCGGATGAAATCCAAATCTATCGCTTTGAAGTCAGTTGGGAGACATTTGATGGCAAGATAATCGATAATCACCAAGCTGTTTTAGACCAAAAGCCTCCTTATTTCACGCTAGTTTTGCCGTTCCCACCACGACCAGCATTGAGTGAATTCACCGTAACTCTTGATCAGATCCAAAGTTGGGTGAACGCCCCCATAAAAGAGGATGGAAATGGTTTAATTCAAAACCCCTTTCCCCCCTATCCCTATATACCGACAACAAGTTCATAATTTAATCGGCATTGTCTTTTCGTCCAAATTGCATTTGCATTGCAACTTTTAAGGTTCAGGGTTCATTCTATATCAGGTAGAGATGAACCCTGTTGTTTTTTATTATGGATTGTTACTGATTGAGGAAAATTAAACAATGACTTCTGTTGCTAACTATCAGATTATCACCAAAATCCACGAAAGCCTTCGTTCCTTAGTCTATCAGGCTATTTTTCGACACAATCATCAACCTATTATTCTCAAAATTCTAAAAAACGACTATCCTACTCTGACCGAAATTACCAACTATAAGCATGAATATGAAATTACTCAAGCCTTAAATGTAGAGAGTGTGATTAAGGCGTATGACCTGCAAAGATATCAGAATAGCTTGGTCATTTTATTTGAAGACTTTGGCGGGAAATCTTTAAATGTATTAAAAGGGCAATTTAAGCTAGAAGAATTACTGACGATTTTTATAAAAATTACGGATGGCTTGGGTGCTATTCATACTGCCAATATTATTCATAAGGACATTAACCCGTCGAATATTGTCTATAACCCCAAAACTGGACAACTGAAACTAATCGATTTGGGGATTTCGTCCCTTTTATCACGGGAAAATCCAACCATTCGGAATCCCGATCACCTAGAAGGAACGTTAGCCTATATTTCCCCAGAGCAAACAGGTAGAATGAATCGAGTGATTGATTATCGAACTGATTTTTATTCTCTGGGGGTTACATTCTATGAACTTCTCACTCTCCAACTTCCTTTTGAAACCACTGATGCAATGGAGTTGGTGCATTGTCATATTGCCAAACAACCGATTCCACCTCATCTCTTGAGAGAGAAATCAAAAGATAATTTAGAGACGTGCCATAACACTTATGTGCCGAAGCCAATTTCAGATATTGTCATGAAACTCATGGCAAAAACAGCAGAAGACCGCTATCAAAGTGCTTGGGGACTCAAAGCCGATTTAGAAACTTGCTTGCATCAATTACGAACTAGGGGTCATATTTGTGAATTTTCTCTAGGTCAGCAAGATGTTTCAGATAAGTTTCAAATTCCGCAAAAACTTTATGGAAGAGAGGAAGAGGTTGCCCAACTTTTAGATGCCTTTGAGCGCGTGAGTCAAGGCGCGAAGGAAATCATGCTGGTGGCGGGTTATTCCGGTATTGGCAAGTCAGTTTTAGTTAATGAAGTTCATAAGCCGATTGTCCGACAGCGAGGCTATTTTATTTCTGGTAAATTTGATCAATTTAAACGCAATATTCCTTATGCTTCCCTAACTCAAGCTTTTCAGGAATTGATTCAACAGCTTTTGACCGAACCTGAAGCACAACTGCAAACTTGGAAACAGAAGCTGTTAGCTGCTCTTGGGAGTAATGGTCAAATTATTATTGATGTTATTCCTGAAGTAGAGCGGATTATTGGCGTACAGCCTCCAGTCCCCCAGTTGGGTTCAGTGGAGTCTCAAAATCGATTTAACTTAGTATTTCAAAAATTTATTCGGGTTTTTACCACCCAGGAACATCCCCTAGTTATCTTCCTGGATGATCTTCAGTGGGCGGATACGGCTTCATTAAAGTTGATTAGGTTACTAATGAACGATAGCGATAGCCATTATCTGTTAATGATAGGAGCTTATCGAGATAATGAGGTTAATGCAACTCATCCTTTAATTCAAACCCTAGAACAGATACAGAACAATGGGGATCAGGTGAGTACGATTAATCTTCAGCCCTTGGATATTAACCACGTCAATCAATTAGTTTCTGATACGCTCAACTGTTCAAGAGAAGATTCAACGCTATTAGCTGACTTGCTGTTCAACAAAACGAACGGAAATCCTTTCTTCCTAACTCAATTACTCCAGTCTCTATACACAGAAAAGTTATTGTCATTTAACGTCAATGTGAGCCGTTGGCAGTGGAATATTGAGCAAATTAGATCAGTCGGAATAACGGACAATGTAGTTGAATTAATGGTTGGTAAGCTAGAAAAATTAGATAGTCGGACGCAAACTATATTAAAGTTAGCTGCTTGTATGGGAAACCGATTTAATTTGGACGTTCTCTCGGTTGTCAATGCCACATCTTTATCAGAAACAGCCGCTCAGCTATGGTCAGCCCTGGAAGCCGGATTGATTTTACCTCTGAGTGGCGATTACAAAACTCCCCTGCTTTGGCATCCAGAGGTGGAATCAAAGATTAACTCAGATATATGGCAATCTTTTATTCAAAATGAGTCATACGCGATCAGGTACAAATTTCTACATGACCGAGTGCAGCAAGCTGCTTATGCTTTAATTCCCGGAGAGATAAAGAAGGAAATTCACCTAAAAGTCGGTCACTTGCTGTGGAAGAATACAAAGTTAGATGAACTGGAAGAAACTATTTTTGATATTGTTAATCAGTTAAATATCGGTGCTGAGTTAATTAGTGAACAAAGGTCAAAATATGAATTAGCTCAATTGAATTTAAGAGCTGGCAAAAAAGCAAAATTGGCAACAGCTTATGAAGTAGCTGTTAAGTATTTAACCAGGGCGCTTGAATTATTGGCGATAGATAGCTGGCAACAGCAATATGACTTGACCCTATCTATCCATGTAGAACTGGTCGAATCTTACTATTTAAGCGCTAACTTTGAAGAAGCCGAAAGACTTTTTGCTGTCGTCCTCCAACAGGCTACAACCCTCCTTGATAAAATTAAGGTGTATGAGTTGAAGATTCAATCCGATCGATCGAAACTTGAGCTACAGTCAGCGATAGAAACGGCATTGTCTGTTCTGGAGATGCTGGGAATTAACCTTCCTCACACACCAAGTGAACGTAGGATTGAACAAGAACAAAAATCTATAGAATTATTTTTAAGCGATAAATCAATTCAAGATTTGATAAATTTGCCAGAAATGACCGCTCCCTATCAACTCTCAGCTGTAAGAATATTACTCAATATTGCCTCTCCTACTTATATTACTAATCCTAAACTGTTTATTTTAGTTGTATTAAGTCTAATCAATCTCTGTCTCCAACATGGAAATTCAGGTCTATCCGCTGGAGGTTATGTACTTTATGGTGTATATTTATGCGGAGCTGTCGAAGACATTGAGTCTGGATATCAATTTGGTCAATTGTCTTTGAAATTGTTAAATAAGTTTGATGCTCGTCAATTAAAAGCTCTTGTGTGTCATAACTTTAATTCGATGATTAGACATTGGAAAGATGACGTAAAAAACACAATAGAGCCGTTGCGTGAAGGATTCAATGACGGAATTGAAAATGGAGACTTAGAATATGGCTGTTATGCTTCTATAAACTATTGCGTTCATCTATTTTTTGCTGGATATAACTTGGAATTCACAAATAAAGAATCGGCTATTTATGCTGAGACAGCCATAAAATCAAAACAATACTACTCTGCCTATTATATAAATATATGTAGACAAATGATATTGAATTTGATAAATAAATCCGCTAATCCACTTATAGTATCAGGTGATGCATTTAATCAAAAAGAAACATTGCCTGTTTTAATTCAAACTAAAAACGATTGTACATTATTCTTTTTTTATTTTGCTCAATCCTTGGTTTGCTACTTATTTAAAGATTATGGTCAAGCTTTTTCTAATTACAGTCTAGGGGAAAAGTATGAAAAATCAGCGTCGGCATTTATGTTTGTGAGTCAGCAAAACTTTTATAGTTCTCTCTCGCTGATGGCTCTGTATCCTCAAGCAACAAAACAGGAGAAATCTAACTTATCGAAAAAAGTAGCATCAAATCAGAAACGGATGAAAAAATGGGCGCACTACGCGCCAACCAATTATCAAAATAAATATGAACTCGTTGAAGCTGAACGAGCGCGAGTTTTGGGTAAACAAACCCCAGCGATGGAACGTTACGATCGCGCGATTCGTGGTGCTAGGGAACAAGGGTTTATCCACGAAGAAGCCATTGCTTATGAACGTGCGGCGGAGTTCTATTTCTCCCTAAGTAGAGACGAGATCGGTCAACTCTACCTAAAAAACGCCCACCATTGCTACACGCGCTGGGGGGCTAAGGCTAAAGTCAAAGCCTTGGAAGCTGAATATCCGCAAATTTTAGTCGGTTCAACCCGCCGAAGTGATGGTAAAGGGATTAGCACCCGAATTTCTACATCGGGGGGTGATGCTCAAGCCTTGGATTTATCAACAGTGATGAAAGCCTCGCAAACCCTTACCAGTGAAATTGTGCTGGATAAGTTACTGGCTAAACTGATGAACATTGCTATAGAAAATGCAGGCGCACAAAAAGGCTTTCTGATTTTACAATCCCAAATTGAGCCAGAGACTGAGCCGGGGAAATGGGTAATTGAAGCTGAAGGTGTAGTGGATTCAGAAGCCGTTAATATTTTGCGATCGCGTCCTGTAGATGCTGTTGATCCTGACACCCAATTGCCCCTGCTGTCAACCGCCATCATCAACTACGTCATCCATACCCAGGAGAATATTGTCCTCAATGACGCCACCCATGAAGGACAATTTACCCGCGATTCCTATATTGTCGCCACTCACCCCAAATCCATCCTCTGCACCCCCCTCCTTAATCAAGGTAAACTGACAGGTATTCTTTACTTAGAAAATAACCTTACCACCGACGCCTTTACACCCGAACGAGTCGAAACCTTAAAAATTCTGTCCGCACAAGCCGCTATCTCCATCGAAAACTCCCGCCTCTATCAACAACTCGAAGCCTATAGCCGCAATCTAGAAATTAAAGTCGATGAAAGAACCGAGGAACTCCAAGAGAAAAATCAGGAACTCTCCGCCACGCTGAAAAAACTCAAAGCCACCCAAGATAAAATTATCGCCCAAGAAAAACTCGCCTCCCTCGGTGCATTAACCGCTGGGATTGCCCATGAAATTAAAAATCCCTTAAACTTTGTCAATAACTTCGCCGAACTATCAGCTGAGTTAACCGAAGAACTTTTAGAAGAACTCGATAGTCAAAAAGAACGATTAGATCCCGAAAGCACCGAATACATCGAAGAAATTCTCAGCGACTTAGAACAAAACGTAAAAAAAATCAACGAACATGGCAAACGCGCCGACAATATCGTTCGCGGTATGCTGATGCATTCACGGGGTCAAGGGAACGAACGACAACTCATCGATATCAACTCACTGCTGGCAGAATATGTTAATTTAGCATATCACGGGATGCGTGCCAAAGATTCCTCATTCAACATTACCGTTGAAACCCACTATGACCCCAGCATTGGTCAGATTAATATTGTGCCGCAGAACATGAGTCGAGTGTTTCTTAATGTCATCAATAATGCCTGTTATGCTGCCCATGAAAAGAAAAAAACCGTTGGCGCAGGATTTACCCCCACACTCTCAGTTAAAACCAAAAATCTAGGAGAGCAAATCGAAATCCGTATCCGAGATAACGGTAATGGCATCCCCACTGAAATCCGAGATAAAATATTCAATCCTTTTTTTACAACCAAACCAACCGGTCAAGGAACGGGTTTGGGTTTATCCATGAGTCACGATATCATTGTGGGAGAGCATCAAGGGGAGATTAAAGTGGAAACCGAAGTTGGCGAGTATAGCGAATTTACGCTAATTTTACCCCGATAATTGTAGAGACGCGCCATGGCGCGTCTCTACTCAACCCCCTGTGTCAGAATGTGTTTCTTTAGAGGAATTAATCATGAAAGTCATGGTTGTAGATGATGAAGAAGATATCCTATTTTTATTCCGCCAACGATTTAGAAGAGAAATTAAAAAAGGTCAAATTGAGTTTCAATTTGCTTTTTCAGCACAGGAAGCCCTCGACTATCTAGAAAGTCAAGATAAAAACTGCATTATTTTGATTCTTTCCGATATTAACATGCCCGGAATGAATGGCTTAGAATTACTCAAGATAATCAAAACCCAATTTCCTCACTTAAAAGTTTTTATGATTACAGCTTACGGCGATGACGAAAACTATCGCCTTTCCCTAGAATACGGAGCCGATGATTATATTCATAAGCCCGTTGAATTTGACAAACTTAAAGAAAAAATATTTAATATATCCACAAATTAGCAGACTGAACACTAATGCCAGCCAAAATCCTGGTTGTCGATGATGAACCCGACTTAGAACCCCTGATTCGCCAAAAATTCAGAAAAAAGATTCGGCAAAAAGAACTCCAGTTTATTTTTGCCTGTAATGGTGTGGACGCTCTCGAAAAGCTTTCATCTGACTCCGATATTGATATGGTTTTAACCGATATTAACATGCCCCAAATGGATGGACTAGCTTTGCTGATGAAACTGGCAGCAGACTATCCTGTGATTAAAGCTGTGATTCTGTCCGCCTATGGGGATATGGACAATATTAGAGCGGCGATGAACTTGGGGGCGTTTGACTTTCTTACCAAACCGATCAATTTTCAAGACTTAGAAATTACCACCTACAAAACTCTGCAACATGTCCAGCAGATCAAACAGGCGTTAGCCCAAGAAAATTATCTCAAACGTTTAGAAGCAGAAAACCTTCGCCTCAGTACTGAACTCGATATTACCCGACGACTGCAACAAATGCTTTTACCAACGGAGACAGAACTGCGTCAAATTCAGGGGCTGGATATTGCTGGGTATATGCAACCTGCTGATGAGGTAGGGGGAGACTACTACGACGTACTTGAACACAATGGCACAGTAAAAATTGGGATTGGGGATATCACCGGTCATGGGTTAGAAAGCGGTGTCCTTATGCTGATGGTACAAACCGCTGTGCGGACACTGCTAATCAATAACGAGACAAATGCGGTTAACTTCTTGAGTACCCTTAACCAAACGATTTACCAGAACCTGCAACGGATGGGCTGCGACAAGAACTTAAGCCTTGCCTTAATCGACTATCACCAAGGTGTTCTGACGGTGAGTGGACAACATGAACAAATGATTGTGCTACGCTCCAATGGTACTATTGAGCGAATTGATACGATTGATTTAGGCTTCCCGATTGGTTTGGCGGAGACGATTGCTGAGTTTGTGGCTGAAGCGACAGTACAGTTGTATCCAGGAGATGGAGTTGTCCTCTACACCGATGGGATTACTGAGGCTGAAGATATCAATGGGGTGCAATATGGTCTGGAAAGGCTTTGTGAAGTTTTAAGAACAAACTGGCACAGTTCAGTGTGTGAGATTAGACAAGCGGTTATTGACCAAGTGTGGCAGCATATTGGAGAGCAGAAAGTCCATGATGATATTACCTTACTTATCCTTAAGCAGCAGTGATTGGTTATTGGTCATTTGTCCTTTGTCCTTTGTCTTTAAAATTATTGTACTCCGTTGGGGGCGGGCGCGAGTGACATCAGGGTGAAAACCTTCCCGTTAATGGTAAAACCCGCCCCCCAGACGTAACATGCTACGTCTCTACAGTCCATCCTTATCAGGCAAAAACAATGCCAGCGAAAATACTGGTTGTCGATGATGAACCTGATTTAGAACTCCTAATCCGCCAGAAATTTAGAAAAAAGATCCGGCGTAAGGAACTCCAGTTTATTTTTGCCCGTAACGGTTTGGACGCCTTAGAAAAGCTGCAAACCCAGCCGGATATTGATATGGTTTTAACCGATATTAATATGCCCCAAATGGATGGGTTAAGTTTACTCACGCGCCTCGCCCAAAACTATCCCACCACCAAAGCCGTTATTCTTTCTGCTTATGGGGATATGGAAAATATCCGCAAAGCGATGAATCTGGGGGCGTTTGACTTCCTGACTAAACCCATTGATTTCCAAGATTTAGAAATTACCACCAATAAAACCCTCCAGCATGTGCAACAGATCAAAGCCGCGCAACAGCAGGAGCGTTTGGCACAACGGGCGCAAGCTGACTTATTAGAAAATCTACGCCAAGAAGTGATTGAGCGCCAGCGAGTCCAAGATGCGATGCGTGCGAGTGAGAGACAGTTGGCGCAATTTTTGGAAGCTGTACCTGTGGGTTTATTTGTCATTGATGCCAATGGTCAACCCTACTATGCTAACCAGACAGGACAGCAATTACTGGGAAAAGGAGTGGTATCCAAACACCCATCCGAACAACTCGCTGAAATTTATCACGTCTATCTGGCGGGAACAGAACAAGTCTATCCCAGTCATCATGATCCAATTTTACGGGCGCTTATGGGTGAACAAGCGACGGTTGATGACATGGAAATCCGTCAGGGCGATAGGATTATCCCTTTGGAGGTTTGGGCAACTCCCATTTTTGATCACCAGGGTAATGTTATCTATGCTATTGCCGCTTTTCAAGATATCAGTCCCCACAAGCAAGCCGAAGCCGAACGGCTTCAGTTTACCCAAACCTTGGAACAAAAGCATGCGGCGTTGCAGCGCCTAGATCAACTCAAAGATGAGTTTTTAGCCAATACCTCCCATGAACTGCGTACCCCTCTCAATGGCATTATTGGTATTGCTGAATCCCTCATCGACGGGGCGGCAGGTCCTTTGTCTCAGGTGCAAATGGCGAATCTGGCAATGGTTGTTTCCAGTGGTAAGCGCCTCCAAAGTCTGATTAATGATATTTTGGATTTTGCCAAACTGAAAAACCACGATATCGAATTGCACCGCAAGTCTGTGGACTTTCGCCAAATCACCGAAGTGGTGCTTACCCTGTCTCGCCCCCTGATTAGGGGCAAATCTCTAGAGTTGAAAAATGAGATACCTGAAGATTTCCCCGGAATCGATGGAGACGAGAATCGGTTGCAACAAATTATGTATAATCTGGTGGGAAATGCGATTAAGTTTACCGAATCGGGTTCCGTTACAGTGTCAGCAACCCAGAAGCAGGATAGGGCAGAAGTGACGGTGGCTGATACAGGGATTGGTATTGCCCCGGATAAGTTCGAGGATATCTTTAAATCCTTTGAGCAACTTGACGCCTCTGTATCCCGTCCATACAGGGGTACAGGATTGGGATTAAGTATTACCAAACAACTCATTGAACTCCACGGCGGAACCATTCGCGTTGAATCAGAATTGGGTCAAGGTTCGCGATTTATTTTCACGCTTCCCATCAGTTCCCAACCGATTAAACCCTCATCAGAATACAGTACAGAAATCACCAAAGTGCGGGACTATAGCACCTTATTCCCCAGCGAACCTTTACCACGGGTTTCTAAAACTGGCGAATTCACGATTTTAGTTGTAGACGACGAACCGATTAATTTGCAGGTTGTTACCAATCACCTATCTGTCCACAATTATGCCATTGTTCAAGCGACCAATGGTATAGAGGCTTTAGCAAAAATTGAGCGGGGGTTTAAGCCGGATTTGGTGATTCTAGATATTATGATGCCCAGGATGTCGGGCTACGAAGTTTGCCAAAAAATCCGCCAACGCTTTCCTGCTAATGAAATGCCAATTATTATGTTGACAGCGAAGGAGCAAGTCTCGGATTTGGTGGAAGGCTTGAGTGTGGGGGCGAATGATTATTTAACTAAACCAATTTCTAAACATGAACTGATTGCCCGGATTAAAACCCATCTTTATCTGTCGAAAATTAATAGTGCTTACGGGCGCTTTGTCCCTCACGAATTCCTGCGTTTTTTGGGGTATGAAAGTATTGTGGATGTGCGGTTGGGGGATCAGGTTCAGCAGGAGATGTCAATTCTATTTGCGGATATTCGTAACTTTACCACGCTCTCGGAGAGTATGTCTCCTCAAGAGAACTTTAATTTTCTCAATTCTTATTTGAAACAAGTCGGACCGATTATCCGTAAACATCAGGGTTTTATTGATAAATACATTGGTGACGCAATCATGGCGCTGTTTCCCGCAACCGCCGATGATGGCTTACAAGCGGCGATTGAAATCCAGCAACAAGTGACACGCTATAATCGCGATCGCGAAAAGGCGGGTTATCCGGCGATTACCATTGGTATTGGCTTACATACGGGTAGTTTGATGCTGGGGACGATTGGAGAACAGCAACGGATGGAAAGTACGGTGATTTCCGATACGGTTAACTTAGCGTCACGTCTAGAAGATTTGACTAAAGTCTATGGGGCATCGATTTTAATTAGTGGTTATACTTTATTTTGTCTAGAAGATCAAAATCAATATCACTATCGATTTATCGGTCAAGTGCAAGTTAAAGGCAAAAAGCATTTGGTTCCGGTCTTTGAAGTTTTTGATTCGGAACCTGATTTTGTCATTAAATTAAAAGAAAAAACAAAAACTAAATTTGAAGAAGGAATTGTTAGGTTTTATCAAAACAAAATTGATTTAGCCGTGGCAAATTTCCAAGATATTCTAGCAATTAATCACCACGATAGAGCCGCACTTAATTACCTTAAACTCTGTGAAATGACGAGACCAAAATAGCGTCATAGTGTTCGAGAAGTAACAGAGAGCGCATTCCAGAGTTAGAGAGGAATCAGTTCGGGGAAATTAACCAACAGTTGTTCATCTGTCAATTGATCGCCAAATTGAGCCGGCGAAAAGTGAACTTGAATGGCTCGCAAGCGTTCCTGGTAATGGAGATTAATTAAAGCTTTGAGACCCTCTTCTAGTGCCTCTATATCCGCCAGATTGGTTTCTAGTTCCGGCACTTCCCCCTCAAATGCCACGGTAATCATCACAATTAAATTACGAGTGACCGGCAAAGATAGGGGTTCATCCTCCGATGAATATCCATTAAAGTCAGGCTCACTCAAATACCGTTGGGCAGAGTCGGTAAATAACTCACTCACATAATCTCCCGCCTCCCCTTCATTCCAAAATACATTCCCTTCATTAGCAGCCGATTGCCAATAGGTGTTGTACTGTAAGAGGTTCTGGCAAATATCGACCAGCCCTTCTCCGAGAACCCCCAAATCTCCATCGGATTCTACCGCATCTCGCGCCGCCTGATTGAGGACTCCCAATAACGGCGCGACTTCTTTCCCGGTTAAATGAACAAACAACCGACAGACGACTAAGCGGGTTTTGCCACTCAGTTTATTCAAGCGATCGCGCCAAGAACTCATGGACTTCTCCTCTACTTGCTCAGGATGGCAATCAATTATAGTCCTCAACGGAGCAAACAAACAGGAGTCACGTTTCTCGAAAAGGCGGCACCCAGATTCGAACTGGGGGTAAAGGCTTTGCAGGCCCCTGCCTTACCACTTGGCGATGCCGCCCGATTAGACGTAGCAATGCTACCTCTCTACAATAGGGATTATAGCCTATCTACATGAGTATGTGTCTCTTTTGCGGTGGAATTCTTTTTGCCTTTGCAAAACATTAAGTATTTTAGAGGAGTGAAGCTATTTTGTCCATTCCCCGCTAGGCTGAGAATATCAGTTAATAGAGCTAACGCTACAGTGGCGATCGCTACCTCGATCCATGCTATTCAACCTGCTCAACCTGCCCTACTGGATTTTCCTAGGGATGGGAGTTCTCCTATTTCTCGTTGTTATTGTCTCCGGTGGCGGTGATGATGATTTTGATTTTGATGTAGATGCTGATGCGGACATCGATGTGGATACCGGTGGCGATTTTGCCATGGGATCAATGTTCGGTTTACTCGGTGTGGGTAAAGTTCCCCTAATTTTGCTCTTAGCAACCGACTGTAGTCTGGTGGGGCTTTTCGGTTGGATGATTAATGTGGCGATCGCAAATGTCACGGGTACGATTCCCACAGGTTTATTGGGCGGTGTCGTCGGCGCTGCATCCCTGATGCTAAGTTTATTCTGCGGTGGCTTAATTTCTCGACCCTTGGGCAAAATTTTCGCCGACTTTGGTGAAGATGCTAGTGGCGATCGCCTAATTGGTTGTCAGGGTACTGTCAGTTCCCGTTCAATTCCCCTGGAAAGTCAAGGCAAAATCGGTCAAGTTGATGTTCTTGATCCCAACGGTAATCTGGTTACGATTAATGCCACTTTGCCTCAATGGGCGAAAATAATTCCCAATCGAGGCAATTACGTCTTAGTTATTGAGCGACAACCGGAAAGCTATCGCGTAATTACCAAAGACAGTTCTGATCAACAGCAGTGGTTGTCCAATTCATCCCAGCTTAAGGATTCACCGTAACGGGTGAATACACAACCGTCTGTGTACGGTTTTGGCAAAATGTGATTCTTTTTACACAAACCCTAAATGTGTATAAGTTCCAGGCTTCAATAAAACCTATAGATTACTAATCGCCAACTACCATGTCACAACCATCTACGTCCTCAACCTCCCAGCCTGTCCCGGTATCATCTACCCTGGCACAACTGCCCAGTGGGATACTCTTTTTCCCCGGTTTGATTGGCGCACTAATTTTATTGCTTCTCGTTGGCTTATGGTCGTACAAACTGATTTATAAAATTACCCCCAATAATGAAGCATTTGTCAGAACGGGCGGTTTGTTCGTTAAAAAGAAATCCGTTATTCTTTACGGCGGCTGTATCGTTTTGCCCGGATTTCATGAACTGACCCGTGTTCCATTACGCGAAATTTCTATTGATGTGGAACGGACAGGAAATCTAGCCGTTCGTACTCAAGACTATCTGCGGGCAAATATGCGGGCAACCTTTTATGTCTGTATCAATGCCGATAAAGACGATGTGTTAACCGCTGCGGCTCGACTCTCGAAACAAGGAAGGGTTTCGACTGAAGATATTAAAGAAGCCCTAGAAAAACGAGCAGATGATGCGATTCGAGCTGCTGCCAAGAAGCAGAGTTTAACGGAAATTGATTCTGATAAATTAGGGTTTGCTGATGAAGTATTGAATCTGATTCAGCCTGACCTAAAAAAAGTAGGTTTAACCCTGAATAATATCGCTATTTCTGAGATAGAAGAAAGTGATACCTACGATACAAATAACTTCTTCGATGCCCAAGGGGTACGCCTACGAACCGAAACCATTCAACGATCCATCCAACAAAAACGAGAAGTTGAACTGAGTACCCAGGTGAGAATTGAACAGCAGGAACTTGATGCCCAAAAGCAATCCCTGCGAATCGCCAGAGAAAAAGAAGACGCCACTCTGGGGCAACAACTGGAGGTGGAATCCTTAAAATCTCAGCGACAACGGGAAATTCAAGAAGCCAAAGACCGAGAAGCCGCCACCGTACAACGGACGAAAATTTTACAAGATAAATCCGTTGAAGAAGAAGAAATTCGCCGCAAACTATCGGTTCAAGAAAACCAAATTCAAGCTGATATTACCCTAGAGGAACGAAATAAACAGCTAAAAGTCGCCCAAACATTGCAAAAACAAGAAGCCGAGATTGCCGAAATTACCCGTCAGCAAACCGTTGATTCCTCGCGCCTAGAAGCTCAAGTTCGGGTGGCTGAGGCTGAACGCTTATCACAAGTGGCGAAACAGGAAGCAGCGATTGCGATCGCGAATAAAGAACGGGAACGCTTTGTCTGTGAAGCCGAACGCGCCCAAGCGGAATCCGGTGTGGTTACGGCGACAGAGATTGAAAAAGCGGAACGGGAAAAACGCCTATCGCTGATTTCGGCGGAACAAGAGGCAGAAAAACGGCGGATCGCCGATCAGAACGTCGTTGAAATTGATGTATTCCGCCGTCGTCGTCAAGCGGAAATTGCGCGTCAAGCGGCAGAATTAGAAGCTGAATCCATTCGCACATTAGCCCAAGCGAATCGGGATAAAGCCCTTGCCGAAGCCGAAGGAAAACGGGCAGTCATTGAAGCCGAGAATACCTTGAGTGACTCGAAGTTAAGCGCCCAAGTGTTAACCACAATTTGGCCCGATTTGGTAGACAAACTGCCAGAAATTGCCAAAGCTTTAGCGCCACAGCCAGGAGTTTTAGGAGATACCCGAATTTTCGCGTTCCCAGGTATGAATGGCAGTAATGGTAATGGGAATGGGATGGGTGATATTAACAAACTATTACTCTCGACCAGTGGCTTATCGTTAATCAACACACTTCTGGATGAAGGGAAGCTGGGAACGTTAATTGGTCATGTGAGTAAGTTGATGCGGAATAATCCGAGCCAAAATGGAGGGAATGGCAACCCGACTCCGCCAGAGTTCTTAGCCGAATCGGAGATTCCATTAGTCAAGCGGCAAACCCCGCCACCCCCTCCCCCGTCCAAATCTCCCGGACAACGACAACCCTCTTCCCTATCCACGAAAGTTGTTGAACCGTCTCAGGTTAAGAGTGATCATGCTTCCACGCCACCGGATCACGTCTCTGGGGCAAAGAGCGATCGCGAAGACCCTAGAACCCGTCATAATTGAGGCAGGGTAGCTCTAGGAGTAAAACTGTAGGGGCGGGTTTTACCACTAACGTTTGGTCACGTTCGGTGAAACTTGACTAAACCCGCCCTTCTAGGGGAGCAGGGGAAATATCAGACGATGCTTATTCCCTATTCCCTTATTATTTTCTAGCTTCCAGAGTTCAAATTTGTAACCTTGAAACGCGACTTCAAACTGACCCCCCAGTTCCCTCTCAATTTTTTCTCGCAAAGCTGTGGAAGCATCAAATAAGAAAACCTGATTAAAATCCTCAGAAATCTCCAGCATACTTGCTTGTGTCACTAATTGAAACCGCACGTCTGGACTAAGCAGATGACTCAGAGACAGGATACTGCCTGGAATAGTAGTATCACTGACTACTAGGGGATAATTCGCTTGATTAATGATGTGAGCTACTGGAGGATTGTAATAATCCACAAACTTGGTCCACCACACCTCTGCTGAAGAACTGATTGCACAGGACAAGAGTCCACCTGAAACCAGACCTATCGTGACTAGCTTCCAAAATCGTTGTCGCTGATTTCTAATCGATATTGCCGTAATTTTGGTGGCGAGTAGGTACGCAACAGCTATCTGAATGGCTAAGTAAATTGGAATGAGGTATCGCATTGCTGTAGAACGTAATCCCCCCAGAACTAAGTCGAGTAGCACTAAAGGTAAAGCGGTCATTCCCATCCATGTCAAGATAAACAGCCAAACCTTGCTGGACGTGTGACGACATAAAAAGTAAATTGAGTACCCTACCAGAATTAAAACAAGAGGGATGAGAAAAGGGTCGTCATAATGAATTGGGTCAAAGGGTTCAATACTTTGATGTAAATCAAAAAAAACATTATTAAGATTACGCAACCACCATTTGATTAACGTTACAAGTTCACCCAGACTATTTCTTGATGTTGTTGATGATGTCCACCTTTGGAACCGCGTCAAATCAATAAAAATGACTACAGCCCAGGGTAGAAACGTTAGAACTGCTGCTAGCGATGCCAGCAAATAAGCGATAATTGTCTTACTCGTCCGATAGTTTTTAGTGATAAGAACATAGATACCATGACCAATTGCACTTAATCCAAAAAGCAAATGAGAATAGAGTCCTATTGTCAAAGTTGCCGCATAAATTCCCCAACCAAGCTTTGTGTTGATTCGTAAGGCTCGCAGCAATGCTGCACCTGAGAGCAAAACTGCCACTGCCCACAGACTATACTCTCTTGCTTCCTGGGCGTAGAGGACGAAAAAGGGGGAGATAGCTATCAATGACATAGCCATCCAACCTGTCAACGATGACCCAAACAATTCTCGGCACAGCCAATACATGCAAGGAAATGCTAGCAAACTAATTAGGGCTGGCAAACTTCTCATTACTGCTACGGAACTGCCAAAAACCTGTGCCCAGAATCGCGCTATCAGGTAATATAGCGGCGTATGCTCCGAATATTGTGTCAAAACTTTAATCGTATCCGTTAAATTTTTTTCTGGATTGGGTCGCTGATACTTTTGGATATCTTCAACAGTGATGATACGACCATCAAATAAACGTTCTTTCAATTCCGGCTTGGAATACCCCGAAATTCGCATTGAAGTAAAAGATTCATCATGCCAGTATACTTTTTTATCGATATTGTAAAATCGAAAAAATACTCCAATAATTAATAAAACAATGATTAAAAAACGCACTCCTGCTGGAGGCATATTCCAGAATGATGCCGATTTTCTATTCATTTGGAGCTAGCCTCAACTAAGCATAAATGCCGAGATTATATCAGAATTTTTCGGGTCTGGGTATTCGATGATGGGAAAAGCTTCAAAAACCTGAATCGTCTCATCAGTCGATCAACTCTAACTCCCTGAGTTAGCGTAGCTAGGAGAAGTCCAGCAAGAGTCCTCCACATTCTCGGTGCGGGGAAGGTCGAAAAATTTGATACCCTAGCTTAAATAGTCTTGGGAACGAATAGAGAAGCGTGGATATTCAAATTGGGCGAGGTAAGACAGCTCGCAGAGCCTACGGCATCGATGAAATCGCACTAGTCCCCGGACAACGGACGCTAGACCCTAATTTGGCAGACACCCGTTGGCGTTTGGGGAGCATTGAACGAGAAATTCCGATCATTGCCAGTGCGATGGACGGAGTAATCGATGTGCGAATGGCAGTTATGCTATCTCAGATAGGAGCGTTAGGGGTGCTTAACCTCGAAGGCATCCAAACCCGTTATGCTGACCCTGAGCCGATATTAGAGCAAATCACCTCCGTGGGTAAGTCAGAATTCGTTAATCTGATGCAGGATTTGTATGCCGAACCCATTAAACCGGAATTAATCAGCCAGCGAATTCGGGAAATCAAAGACCAAGGTGGGATTGCGGCTGTGAGTGCTACGCCAGCAGGCGCGATGAAATACGGTGAAATTGTCGCCTCGGCGGGTGCTGATTTATGCTTCGTACAAGCAACCGTAGTGTCCACGGCTCACCTGTCGCCAGAGTCAGTCACCCCCCTAGATTTAGCCCAGTTCTGCCAGGATATGCCGATGCCCGTGATTTTGGGTAATTGTGTTACATACCAAGTTGCTCTGAATTTAATGAAAGCTGGTGCGGCGGCTGTTTTAGTGGGAATTGGTCCTGGTGCGGCTTGTACCTCGCGGGGGGTTTTGGGTGTGGGAGTCCCTCAGGCGACGGCGGTGGCTGATTGTGCGGCTGCTCGTGATGACTATCATCAACAGACGGGTAACTATGTGCCAGTCATTGCTGATGGTGGGTTAATTACGGGAGGAGATATCTGTAAATGTATTGCTTGTGGTGCAGATGCGGTGATGATTGGCTCTCCTCTGGCTCGTGCCAAAGAAGCCCCAGGACGCGGGTTTCACTGGGGAATGGCAACCCCTAGCCCAGTTCTGCCCCGAGGAACGCGCATCCAAGTTGGGAGTACGGGAACATTACAGGAAATTCTCATTGGACCGGCGCAACTCGATGACGGCACTCACAATCTTTTAGGTGCCCTGAAAACCAGTATGGGAACCTTGGGCGCTAAGAACTTGAAAGAAATGCAGCAAGTGGAGGTTGTTATTGCGCCATCCCTGCTCACAGAAGGGAAAGTTTACCAGAAAGCGCAGCAGTTGGGAATGGGTAAATAAAACTTGTGGGTTGACGCCTCCCCCAAACCCCACTGATGTGAGTTAACATAGAGAAAGCGGAAGCTAAAAGTTTCCGTTCACTCCTCACACCACACTCCGCCCGGACTACGTTCGGGCGGTTCCTTTTGAGTATCAAGCTCTAATGCCACGATATATTGACATCTCAACTGATTAAATGTGACAATTTATGTCTAAATATATACTTTTCTGGCAGGAGAACGCTCAGTTTTCTCTGTGGTAAAATATCCAAGACAACGTAGAAACAGTACACGCAAGGATTTCCAGGCATGTCAACAGCCGTAGCAGTTACAGACGCCAGTTTTAAGCAAGACGTCCTAGACAGTGACGTTCCCGTTTTAGTGGATTTTTGGGCACCTTGGTGTGGCCCTTGTCGGATGGTCGCACCTGTGGTGGATGAAATTGCACAACAGTACGAAGGTCAGGTCAAGGTTGTGAAGCTCAACACTGACGAAAATCCCAATGTAGCCAGTCAGTACGGAATTCGCAGCATTCCTACCTTAATGATTTTTAAAGGAGGGCAGCGAGTCGATATGGTTGTGGGTGCAGTGCCAAAAACAACACTGGCAAATACTCTAGAAAAGTATCTCTAATCGATAATCGATTCAGCCTTAAGCCGAGTTGGGTTAAGGCTAGTTAAGCTTGCAGGCGCGATGAGTCGCTACAGCTACAAAAGCCTGTAAGCTCTAGAGTAACATGGCAAAAATAACCCACAAGCCAGAAAAGGGATGAAAATTAGAGTAAATTTCCAGTTCCATGTCTAGTCCCTCAAGTCAACATAAATATAAGTTTTTCTGACCTTTTATCGTAAATCCGGATTAGGAAATTGCCGCTTGTACTAGTAAATGTCTAAATCTATAGACTTTACTATGTCATGACTAGGATACCTATATCGCCTCAACCCATCAAACGTGTTGTGGCGATCGCATCAGTCGTGGTTGGTTGTCTGGTGAGTCCGATCGCGACTCAATCTCAACCAATCAACTCAGCGAGTAATACTCCCTCGCTGCAAGACATGCTTGAGTTTAATCTCGATCTATCGGGTAGGGGGCGCCCTGGCGATCGCACAGGGGGCGCGAGTCGTAGTTTATGTGGGGCGGGTAAAACCGGAGAACCACTGTTCGCCCTGATTCCCGATACCAATTTGGGATTAACGGTAGAGGAACATCCCAGCTTCTGGTTTTATATTCCCGATGGCGCGAATAAATTCCACTCGATGAAATTTGCCCTCTGGAGTGATCAGGGTGAAAAAGTTTACGAAACTACCTATCGGGTGACAAACACCCTACCCGGCGTAATTAGCATCTCTTTACCGCCAACCACACCCGCGCTAAAGGAAAACCAATACTACAACTGGATTTTCACCGTTTACTGTGAAGATCCCCAACGGGCGACTGTTTCCACTGATCCTAAACGAGTCCGAGTTAGAGGTTCCATCCAACGTGTTCCCTTAACCGCTGAACTCAAACAAGGATTGAATAGTGTTGTGACACCACGCGATCGCGCGGTTATCTTTGCCCGGAATGGGATTTGGTTTGATTCTATCACCCTGATCGGCAATCTTCGCCGTACTCAAACAGCCAATCGCGCCCTGGCGGCGGATTGGACGAATCTGTTAGAGGACATTGAACTCGAGGCGATCGCATCCCAACCCATTACGGAATGCTGTAGTGCTTCTGCTAAGTAATCCCAAAATTTGTATAGGGGTTCTCAACTGTGCATTATCAATCACCATGTCCTCAAACTCAGGTTGCTTGTATTACATCATTCCCCAAAACCCCTATATCTAGTGGATGTGCATCATCCGATTGTACATATAGGATATCAGCGACTTGATTCGATCCTGTAAGACCCCGCTACACTATCTCGTTCGATCATGCGCTTTCCCACTTTGGCTGTTCTCTTGTGCTAGACAGACAACAGCTTATCGCCCTCTCGGTTAATTTTAATACCATAGCCACTTGACCTTGAAAACAGTGTGCTATAAAGAAGTAGATTACATAGTTCCTAAATTAGTAGGTGGTGTATCACTAAATACTGTGGCTTTTTCGTCCAATGGTTTAGTATTTTGTTGTCATTGGAGAATATAGGTTAGTGGCTGACCCTAATTGAGTCATCCTGGCAAAGAGATTCCCGGTTGTGAATTTCTTTGAGGGGCATTTGTATTGAGCATTTGCCTAGGTTTACCTTAGCTAAAACCAATAACAGATACTGTAACCCTGAAAATGGGAGTGATATAGCCCAGGTTGATTATTCAGATACTATCGAGAATAATTCAACAGCAATAGTTTTGGTGTCTCTTGAAAATTCAACGTACTATTTGATCGCTGAGTAAGCGTATTGGGATTCGGTGTGGCTTCCGGTTAGGACTTACTATATGTAGGGTTGAGTGGCATCCTGTCGGTAAAGTCCTATACATCAGTTCTACTTATTCGACGGAGTTTTGTAGCCCCTATGATTAATTCGGCAATGAAAGGAGCAACCCTACTGTTGGCTACCTTACCCATTTTTGGTGCGACGGCAACTGGTATACCGCCAACTCAGGCAACATTAATCCATGCCGATGGGAATAAAACGGGCGTACCGATTGTTTCGCACCCTAACCCTAGCTCTCTAGTGAGAAACCCTTTAGTTACTCAACAGCCTGCACCCAATCCTTATTTTAAAGATACTATTGTAACCAACAAAGCTGCACCGAGCAACCCCTCAACTTTAATCATGGCTCAATCCATTACCGAGGCGGTGGATGGGACAGGTACAACGGTTCACCAAAACGGTAACCAATTTAACATCGACGGTGGCACAGTTTCTGGAGATGGGGCAAATCTATTTCAGAGTTTTCAACAATTTGGTCTTTCATCGGGTGAAATTGCCAATTTTATTTCTAATCCTCAAATTAGTAATATCTTAGGGCGGGTGGTTGGGGGGAATGCCTCAATTATTAATGGTTTGATTAAAGTTACGGGAGGCAACTCAAATCTGTTTCTGATGAATCCGGCGGGAATTATATTTGGCGCCAATGCGAGCTTAAATGTTCCCGCGTCATTTACAGCCACAACCGCGACAGGAATTGGCTTTGAGGGTGAGAATTGGTTTAATGTCTTTAGTGAAAATAACTATCAAAGCTTAATTGGTGATCCCAATCAGTTTGCCTTTGATTTGGCTCAAGGAGCAACTCTCATTAATGGTGGCAATTTAGCTGTATCTGAAGGACACAATTTAACCTTACTGGCGGGACATACGATTAACACCGGGCAACTGAGTGCACCGGGCGGCACAATTACAATGGCGGCTGTACCGGAATCCCATCGGGTGCGGATTAGTCAACCGGGACAATTATTAAGTTTAGAATTTGTACCGCCAACAGGTGTCAATGGGGAGATCAAAGCCATTGATCCCTTGGATTTACCAACGCTGCTGACGGGTACAGAGGAAAGTGTGGAGACGGGATTAACCGTTACGGATACAGGTCAAGTACAGCTTCAGGATTCTGGTATGAGTGTACCCACAGAAGCAGGCGTTGCGATCGCGTCTGGTACTCTGGATGTTTCTCATGCGTCTCCCACCACCCATTCCCAGTCTGTGAATGTTTTGGGCAACAAAGTTGGTGTATTTGATGCCACGATTAACGCTTCTGGGACGTATGGCGGGGGAACAGTACGACTTGGCGGCGACTATCAAGGTCAAGGTACGTTTAATGCCTCTCAAACCCTCGTCAGTGAAAACTCGCTGATTACGGCTGATGCTGGGGTACAGGGGACAGGTGGTGAGGTGTTTGTTTGGGCAGATGGAGTTACAGGTTTTTACGGGACGATAAGCGCCCGTGGTGGAACTCAAGTGGGAGATGGGGGATTTATTGAGGTTTCTGGCAAAGAGTTGCTGGTTTTTACGGGGCACGCTGATGCTGGAGCAGCTAATGGTCAACCCGGTACGTTATTGCTTGATCCTAAAAATATCATAATTGGAGATGCGAATTCACCATTAGCGATACGCTTTAATCCTACGACTTCATCAACAGGAAACCAGTTTAGTTATTCAGTCGCGGCGCTAGGTTCAGACGTACTTGTGGGTGATCCTGGATACGACGAAGGAGGGCTGAATGACGTAGGTATTGCCTATTTGTTTAATGGTAGTACTGGAGAAGAGATGAAACAGTTCTTAAGTCCCAATTCAACAGCAGATGGTCGATTCGGTTTTGCTGTAGCTGGGATGGATTCAAACAAAGTTATCGTTGGTGCTCCGGGAGAGAACGACAAAGAAGGAAGGGCTTATTTATTTGGCGATGGACTCATACAATCTTACACCAACCCACATTCCTCAACCTCTGATGGTGATACTCAATTAGGCTTCGGCTATTCCGTCGCCGCCGTGGGATCAAATGTTCTGGTCGGATCTCCAGGATATGATCACAACGAAATAAACGCAACAATAATAGATGCAGGTGCTGCTTATTTATTCGATGGCAGTAGTAATAGCCCACTCACAGAGTTTTTCAGTTCCAATCCTGTATCTGATGGTCAATTTGGCTATTCGGTAGCTGGAATGGAATCAGATGTGCTGGTGGGAGCGCCTGGAGAAATGGTAGGGATCAGAACGGCAGGTTCAGCTTATCTATTTAGTAATAGTGACCCTAACCAAGAACAACGTTTAATCAGCCCCAATCCTACAGATAGTGGGCGGTTTGGTCATTCAGTCGCAGCGATGGGAACACAAATATTAGTGGGAGCTTCTAGTGATAATCTTGGACAAGGAGTTCAAGGTGCTGCCTATTGGTTTAATGAAAATGGTGAGTTGCAAAATACTTTTTCTAGTCCTAATTCTAATAACGGTCGATTTGGTGCTTCAGTAGCGGCGGTAGAATCTGTAGAATCGGCGCTAGGGTTTAATGTTGTCGTCAGCGCCCCCGGAGAAAATGCTAGCTATTTGTATGAACCCTTACCCGATTCTGATACTGGACGTTTATGGCAAACATTTCCCAAGCCCCCGGATTCACCCAGCAATTTTGGTAATACGGTTACTGGGGTAGGGAGAAACGTGGTGGTGGGAGCGCCAGGAGGCATGAACGATGAAGGGAATATCTATTTGTTTGCCTCAAGCTTCGAGTTTGGCGATAATCCTGACCAATCTGTGACTATCGATGTTGCCACTATTACCAATATTACTAATACGGGAACAGAGATTGAGTTTCAGGCAAACAATGACATCACTGTAGAGGCACCAATTATCACTGAGAATGGGGCAGGAACTGGAGGAGCACTGAAATTAAGAGCAGGTCGAAGTATTTTTGTCAATAATAATATAACAACAGATGATGGTAATTTAACCTTAATTGCTAATGATAGCGAGGCTTTCCAGGAAGATCGTGATCCCGGTGATGCTTTTATAGAAATAGCCTCTGGCGTTACGCTGGATTCGGGAAGTGGTGATATATTTATTGAACTCGATACAGGGGCTGAAAGGGGGAATATTAATGTTCTAGGCGAGATTATTAATCAGACAGGAAATCTGGTTTTAGAACACAATAATCCCACAGGTGGAGATGTCAATATTGAAAATACGATTAACGTTGGCGGAAATGTTGATATGACAACCACTGGCGGTAATATTTTCACCAGGGGCAATGTGGCTACGACTAACGGTGCAATAAATTTCACCACTCAAGGGGGCAATATCAAAATTCAGAGTGGTGGTAATGTCTCTACCAATGGTGGTGAAATTCGTTTCAATAGTCAGGGTGGTACTATTGAGGTTGATACGGCTTTCACTCTGACCGGTGAAACGTTCCTATCTACAGGCGCTGGAACGGGAGATATTCTGTTTAATAATCTTTTGGATGGGACTCAAAATCTAAATCTTACGGCGGGAACAGGTAATGTGATCTTTGAGGAGAAAGTAGGGAGTAGTATACCTCTGGGAAACCTGACAATTAGTAGTGCTTTTAATGTGACGGCAAAAGACGCGACAAGAGCCACTAGCTTGACTCATCAACCGGAAACTGGCACAATTAATCTGGCAAATCTTCGAGATCTTCAAATCCTGGATGGAGACTTACTTTTCAATACCACGAATACCTTGACTGTCGGCAATATTACAGCAACTGACGGCAAGGTAGAACTGAGTGCTAATACTGATCTTAACACAGAAAATATCACCACCTCTGGCGGAACTATTAACCTTACCAGTCAAGCTGGAAAGGTCACGAGTGGTAACTTAGATTCTGATGGTGGCAATGTGAATGTGACTGCTAATAGTAACTTAACCACAGAAAATATCACAACGTCTGGCGGCATAATTAATCTCACCAGTCAAGCGGGCGAAATTAATACGGGTGACTTAAATTCTTCTGCAGCCACTGGTGGCGATATTACAGTCAATGCGAATATCAGGATTACGACTGGAGCCATCAATTCTAGCGGAACTGAAGGCGATGGCGGTAACGTTCTGCTTGATCCCATCCAAGATATTACCGTCAGTTCCATTAATGCTCAAGGCGGAAGCAATGGTCAAGGCGGTGATGTTGAAATTACGACCCAACGCTTCTTTAAAGCAACGGGAAGTTTTACTGATCAAAATGGCAGAGAAGCTAGCATTTCCACGGCTGGCGGTAATGGTGGTGGCGATATTACTATTCGTCATGGTGGTGGCGCACAGGAGATAATTGAGCCTTTTGTTGTAGGTAATGGCAGTGAGAATGGTACGGCTGAAGCCATTACCAGTGGTGAATTTACTATCGCACCGGTTCAGTCATTTCCAGGAAGCTATACTCTGGGCAATATTCGGATTATTACAACTGACCCGAATGTTCCAAGTAATCCGAATAATCCGAATAATCCGAATAGTCCGGATAGTCCGCTAATAGAGTTTAAAAGACCTTTAGAACGACCTCCTACTCCTAATGCCTTAGATCAAGAGCCAATTCTCAATGCTGATGTTTACAAAATAGAACGCTACTTTACTCAAGCATTTGAGAAACAAATGGGAATGGAGGCGGAAAAAATCCTCACCTTAGATGAAATTCGGAGTCGCCTGCGTAGCATTGAAGTTGCGACTGGGGTCAAGCCGGCTGTAATTTACGGGTTTTTTGTACCTAGCAGCACTAACTCAGAAATGGAACTCGAACTGATGCTGGTAACAGCGGATCAGGATGTGATCACTAAGCGAGTGTCAGGGGCTAAACAATCGGATGTTCTGCTTACCGGACAGAACTTTCGTCAGGAAATTCTAGATGGTGGGTTTGGGTATTTAAATGATGCTAAACAACTGTATCAATGGCTAGTAGCACCTTTGGAACCAGAATTACAAGAGAAAGGAATTGAAAATCTCGTGTTCATTCTCGACGAAGGGTTGCGCTCATTGCCCCTAGCCGCTATCCATGATGGAGATGGCTTTATTGTGCAGCGATATAGCGTCAGTTTGATGCCTAGTGTTAGCCTCACGGATACCCGTTATGCCAGTATTAAAACAATGCCCATTTTGGCAATGGGAGCCTCAGAATTTCCCAATAATCCCCTTTTGGAACAATTACCGGCTGCTGCTGCTGAGGTATCGATTCTGACCAATACACTGTGGCGAGGTCAAGCCTTTTTCAATGACAAGTTTACCGTTAACAATCTCAAGAGACAACGAGAAGACAAACCCTTTGGCATTATTCACCTCGCCACCCATGCTGAATTTGAACCGGGCGCACCCAGTAATTCCTATATTCAGTTATGGGATACTAAGGTAGGATTAGACCAAGTACGTAGTTTAGGCTGGAATGATCCGCCTGTAGAATTAGTGGTATTAAGTGCTTGTCGTACCGCATTAGGTGATCCGAGTGCAGAACTGGGATTTGCTGGATTTGCGGCTAAAGCTGGAGTTAAATCAGTATTAGCCAGTTTGTGGTACATCGAAGATTGGGGAACGTTGCCAATGATGGCAGAGTTTTACAATAATCTGGATGAGGCACCGATTAAAGCCGAAGCATGGCGACGGGCGCAAGTGGCAATGATTGAAGGGAAGGTTAAGTATGAAGACAATCAATTAATCTTGTCTGATCAAGCAATTACTTTGCCACCTTCTGATGCCAAACCAGGTAATCCAGACTTGTCTCATCCCTACTACTGGTCAGCATTTAGTATTGTTGGCAATCCTTGGTAAAGTTAAGGCTCCAAGGCAGAGGACAGAAGGATGAAAAATGACCAATGACCAATGATAAATGACAAAAAATGAGCGTAGATAATCAGAATCAGTTTGAGCCACTTTTGGGCGGTGAAGTCTTGTCTGTTGATGAATCAGCACAACTTTTACTTGGGAATCGCACGTTCCGAGTTGAGGAATTCGTAGAAGCGATACGGATGCAGCTTGAAGATTTAGAGGGATGGACTCAAGACAAGAATGCCTGGTTTAGTGAAAAGGGTATTCCGGCTGAAGTTTTGAGATTTACGGCTAAAGGTTGGCAAAAAGGCACGGTGAGAATCAGCCTAGAATTTGTTCCTGAAGAAACTGAGAGTCAGAAATCCCAAAACTTGAAGATTAGCAATACATCACAAGAGCAAGAGGAACTACCAATTATGGGAATGATGGGCTAAATTAGCACGTCGTTTAATGGTAAGCCAATTTGATGTCGGGTGGGCAATGCCCACCTCACGGTAACTTGAGGTTGATTACCATTGCGGCACAATTTTAAGGCGCAATTGCAAAGAAAAAGATTTCCACGAAGGGCGGGTTTAGTCACATTTGGGTTAGGTCAGAAATGATAGTAGTAAAACCCGCCCCTACAGGTTGTTAGATCATGTTCACATACTTTGCCAACAACATCTCTCTTTCAAAAGGAGGATGTTCTCAGCCCAAAGACTGACCTATTAATAATAAAGATACTAAAAACACCTAGGCGATTAGTCCTTTTGAGAGGTCAACTACCCCGCTCATACTTACCCATAGACGTTGGCTTACATTTGCTGCTGCGGTTAATTGTCAGGGATTGATAAAGATGAACAGAACCGAAGACTTGCATCGAGCCAATCAAAAAAACCAGGGACGTGTCGTTTCCATTCGCAGTAGCGTCATTGACGTTCAGTTTCCGAATCAGCTTCCGGAAATTCAAGACAGTGGCACCGGAGAATTACTGCCCGTCATTGCCAAAACATCGGGGATATTTTTCCTAAAAGCTGTGGTTTTTGCTACATTTTGCTATGTATTTTCGCGCTACTTTGAGGCAAAGCTAACCCAGTTCTTTGGCCAAATTGAAGCGCCGCCGGAAGCGATGATCGAGGTGGTTGGGATTAGCTTTATGATTGCCGCGATCGCGGGGTTGTTGGGGTTTTCTGTTGCTATTGGCGCATTCTTTGCTGGATTGGTGTTTAGCCGTGATCCCGATGCGGTCAAGTTTGATGCGTCCTTTGAATCCCTATACGCACTGTTTACGCCGTTCTTTTTCATTGGTATTGGCTTGAAAAATTACCATGATTGTCATGGAACAGGGACTCTCTTTAGGAGAGTGGGCGGTATCCAATCAGGTTTTCGCCGCTATGGTTGTTGTGTCAGGGGTGACTAGCATTATAGCACCGATTATTCTGCGTTCATTGTTGAACAAATTGCCTCAAGCACAAGTAGGAGTAGACTGATGCCTATTTCATCTCGGCTTATTGTGTGGATTGCGATCGCGTTAGTGCAAGTCAGCCTACTGGCAATAGCACCCTTGTTGATTCGCTGGCTTTCATTACTGCCTTAAATGTTCGGAAAATCTCTCTCTTAAAGTAGACGCACTATGACACATCTAGAGCATTCAAAATTTATATAAGGGCGGGTTTAGTTACATCGGGGCAGACAAAAAACTGTTGCCCGCACATTGCTGGTGCGTCATTTTGAACCCAAACCCTGGCATTTAGAACAGCAAGTTAGTCATGGGAATCAATAGTCAAGTCTCAAAAAATGATTCACTAATCTATTTTGGGAATGAGCCAGATAAACGGAAACTTTTAGGACTCAGAGAGTACAAAGGGTGAGATGAAATAAATCTTCCTTGAGGCAGATCACTTTTGACACCTCATCTTTTAAGCTGATTGCCGAGGACTAGAACTTTATTCGTCAAACTATTTTCTAGTCACAGGACTTAAGCATGACCTGAGCATAGTCGAAGAGTAAATTAGAAAAATGACGCTCTCCACCGTTAACTTAAATTTTTCCCACCAACTTCAACCCTGAACTATGAACGGAAAGCCAATGTCATTACAAACGGTTCTAGATGAAACATTTACTCAGTTATAACAGGGATTAGAAACCTATCAACCCGAACTCCAAATCCGTGAGGTAGGATTGGTAAAATCTGTATCTCGTGGCATTGCAACAGCCAGCGGTTTACCTACGGTTAAAGCTGATGAATTGATTCGTTTTTCAGGTGGTTTATTGGGAATCGCATTTAATCTAGACCCGGATGAAGTGGGGGTTATTTTATTAGGAGAAAGCGAACACATTGAAGCCGGCGATCGCGTACAACGCACGGGACGGATTCTGGATGTGCCCAACGAGAGGCGATGGATTATTCCCTGGTTGTGGTAGCCACGGGGGAATAGGAGGTGGTTCACTCACTGCATTACCGATAGTAGAAACCCAAGCCCAAAATATTTCTGCCTATATTCCTACTAATTTAATCTCAATTACCGACGGTCAAATTGGTCAAAACCTGCACTAGAAGCTGTAACCGCCATAGTTCCACGCTTAGGAGTCTCTACTACCTCTGCTTCCCCTGCTCGTCCTATGTACTACCATTAAGCGCAACTCGGTATTAGGCTCCCATCCCTGACTACGAACTAGGATATCTTGAGAGAAGAACCGTCCCGTAAGAGAAAATCCTTTTTCAATGACTGCGATTACTCCCAACTCCGCCAAACACAAAAAAGCCAAAGCCCTGAAACCAGGGACTATACGCCCTGCCAAGGAACTCTGTAGCGAATGTGGTCTGTGTGATACATACTATATTCACTATGTCAAGGAAGCTTGTGCATTTCTTAACCAACAGATTCCCGAATTAGAAACCCAAACTCACGGACGTAGCCGGAATCTAGATAATCCCGATGATTGGTATTTCGGCGTCAACCAAAACATGATGGCGGCGCGGAAACTTCAACCCATTGAAGGAGCGCAGTGGACAGGAATTGTCAGCACCATTGCCATTGAAATGCTCACAAGTGGCAAAGTCGAAGGCGTCGTCTGTGTGCAGAATACCAAAGAAGACCGTTTTCAACCCATGCCGATTATCGCCCGGACTCCAGAAGAGATTCTCGCCGCACGGGTGAATAAGCCAACCCTGTCTCCTAACCTTTCGGTCTTAGAACAAATCGAACAGTCGGGGATGAAACGCCTATTAGTGATTGGCGTCGGCTGTCAAATTCAGGCATTACGGGCGGTGGAAAAAGAACTGGGCTTAGAAAAACTCTATGTTCTGGGTACGCCCTGTGTGGATAATGTCACCCGCGCCGGCTTGCAGAAATTCCTAGACACCACCAGCAAGTCCCCTGATACCGTTGTGCATTATGAGTTTATGCAGGACTTTCAAGTTCACTTCAAACACGAAGATGGTTCAATTGAGAAAGTCCCCTTCTTCGGATTGAATACCAAAGAACTTAAGGATGTATTTGCCCCATCTTGCATGAGTTGTTTTGATTACGTCAACTCTCTAGCCGATTTAGTGGTTGGTTACATGGGCGCCCCCTTTGGTTGGCAATGGATTGTGGTGCGAAATGACCGGGGACAGGAAATGCTGGATCTGGTGCAAAATCAGCTAGAAACGCAATCGGTTACGTCTAAGGGGGACCGACACCAAGCGGTACAACAGAGTATTCCGGCTTATGATAAAGGCGTCACCTTACCCATGTGGGCAGCTAAATTAATGGGGGTGGTAATTGAAAAGATTGGTCCAAAAGGATTAGAGTATGCTCGTTTCTCGATTGACTCCCACTTTACCCGCAATTATCTCTATGTGAAGCGCCATCACCCAGAGAAATTAGAAGCCCATGTGCCAGAGTTTGCTAAGCGAATTGTCGGACAGTATACTTTACCTGATTAAGGGAGTTATTAACTAAAAATTTGGGGGTAGGGGTGAGTTGTAGCGACAAAGATAACCCAGCGCAACTGACCCTGACTTCATTGATGGGGTATAGTTCCAGCCAAACGCGATCGCACCATCAAAAATAGCCCTATTCCCATCTGGGGCGGATAAGTGAGGATAGAGCTAGAAAAATTTCCCCAAAGGATTTGCCCACCCCAGTTTGGCAGGTTTTAAGGCTCGCTGAGTGGGGAAGCTCTCAAATAAAATGTCTAATTCACTTTTGCCGTATTCATTCCACAGCATTTCAATGGGTTTAAATTGCTCGGTATGTGGAAAATCGGCAGTATGGCGGGTTAATCGTTTAGCGTATTGGGTCAACGGCTTAAAGTGAATAGAATAATATAATCCGTTGACCGGATAGTTTTTTAGTTCAAAGCAGGGAAAAAATTCCGGAAAGCGTTCCCTAGCTTCCTGAAAACGGCTATAGATATCTCGTTCCCAACGCTTGCGGGTAATTTCGTCAATTTCTATAACTTGCTCATTTAGGAGAATCATTGAGTTATTGGAACCGTGCATAATCTGGAGGGAACTCGCTTCACTCTCTACTCTAGAAAGATGGTATGACAAGGTTATGACAAATTAATGACAATCTTACACAGGGCTGAATCAATGAGACATAGATTAGCAGCATCCCCTTCTAGATTTTAACCCTTATACGCCATTCTCAAATCGTCGCAGATTTTCAGTTTCAATTGATCAATTATTACTTACTCAGCGCCACTAACTGTGGTTATACCAAGCCATGCTTTCAGAGTGCAGAATGTTCGTTTCCGGATAACCATCAGGTACTACATACGCCAGAAACTAATAAATTTACGCGATACCACACGGTCAAATAGTTTAAACATTTAAATGAGACAGTCTTTGTCACAAAACTTCATAAAGTCCTGTTTTTGAGGCATTTCCCCAATAAATTGACGAGATTATTGGGGTTCCAGCGATTTGTCGATTTTGGGTATAATATTATATGTTGGGGAATACTATTGACTAAAATAGGGTAACAATTCGCCAAACCCTTAATAATTCGTGCAATTTCTGCATTTTTCTACTCCTCGACTAAGGAATTATTTTCTCGCCAAGCCATGTATTTACTTAAAGAAGTGTAAAAAAATATTGCCATGGGTTGACTATAAGCGTGTTGTATTGTTTTGATTTGGGGTTAGTAAGGGCGGGTTTTGCTACAGATGTTATCGGTGGGATTCAACATTGAGTGTCTAAACCCGCCCCTACAGCGTGTTGTATTGTTTTGATTTGGGGTTAGTAAGGGCGGGTTTTGCTACAGATGTTATCGGTGGGATTCAACATTGAGTGTCTAAACCCGCCCCTACAGCCCTCCTCCCATAACCTCACCTTGCAACTACTGCGCCAACGCCAATCCATCCCCACGGGGTTCAGACGCCGCAACAAAAACCCCTCCCTGCCGTAAAATCATCTGACCCTTGCCAAACCGTTTCCCATCGGCACTTATTTCAATGTCATGTCCCCGTTGGGCGAGTGCCAAGGCAACCTCAGCAGGTACAGTTGGCTCCAAGAGTACCTGATTGGCGGCGATAAACTGCCATCGTGGGGCATCCAGTGCCGCTTGGGGATTCATCCCATAGTCTGCCAGGTTCACCACCATTTGTAGATGTCCCTGGGGCTGCATATATTCCCCCATTACGCCAAAAGGTCCTAAAGGTTGACCGTCTTGGGTGAGAAAGCTGGGAATTATCGTATGATAGGGACGTTTCCCCGGCGCGACTTGATTAGGATGACCTGTTTCTAAGGTGAAACCACAACCCCGATTATGCAGGGCAATCCCCGTACCCGGAATCAGAATCCCACTGCCAAACCCTTGATAATTGGATTGAATCAACGACACCATCAACTCCCCATCAGCGGCGGCTAAATAGACGGTTCCGCCTTTGGCTAAACCGGGTTGGGCTAAGGGAATCGCGGTTTGGGTGATTAACTGGCGACGGGTTTGGGCATAATCTTTATCCAATAGCTGATCAACTGCCATGTCCATAAATCGAGGGTCGGCGATATAACGCTTGGCATCGGCAAATGCGAGTTTCATCGCTTCAATTTGCAGGTGATAGCTTTCCACAGAGTCACGGGGATATTGACTTAAGTCGAATCCTTCTAAGATATTCAAGGCGATTAATGCGGTTAATCCTTGAGTGTTGGGGGGAATTTCCCAAACCTGTAAGTCTCGATAGGTTGTGGAAATGGGGTTAACCCAATCCGCTTGATGGGCGGCGAAATCTGCCACGGTGAATAAGCCACCTGTATCGGCAGCAAAGTTCGCGATCGCACCAGCAATATCTCCCTGATAAAAGCATTCACCGCCAGTTTGGGCAATCCGGGTTAAGGTTTGGGCATGAGCCTCACTTCCCCACACCTCTCCCGGATGCGGCGCCCGGTTATTGGGGAAAAATACAGATTTAAATGGCTCAAATTCTCGCCCCTTCAGGGGGAGGAAAATCGCCTCCGCCTGTTTCCAAGCCGTTGCGGTAACTGGGGAAACTGGATATCCTGACCGAGCATAGCGAATCGCTGGGGCAAATAATTGCTCAAAGGGTAATTTTCCCCACCGTTGCCATAATGTTCGCCAAGCCGATACACATCCGGGTACGGTGACGGGTAACCACCCCCGTTGAGGGATATCTTCCATCCCGGTGAAGTGGTCTACACTTAAGGCTTGAGGACTTTTACCGGAGGCGTTGAGTCCATGTAACCGACCATCCCAGACTAAAGCAAAGGTGTCAGAACCAATTCCGTTAGAGGTGGGTTCAACAACTGTGAGTGCGATCGCGATCGCTAACGCCGCATCAACAGCATTCCCCCCCGCCCAAATCATCTCCATCCCCGCTAATGTGGCGAGGGATTGGCTGGTGGCGACAGCACAATGCTTACCCATAATCACCCGTCGCGTTGAAGGGTAAGGATAGTGAGTTAGGTCATGGTTCATTGTTCATTGTTCATTGATAAAATTCTTCTCTCCCTCATCTCCCCCAGCTAAGAGACGTGCCATGGCACGTCTCTACATTGCTTCCCCTGCTTCCGTCAAACCAACGCTTCACTACCAACAAAGAAATGGGAAATGCCGGATAGGGTGAGATTAGAGGAACCGACAACAGCAATACCATTTCCTGGCGGAGGATGCGTTTGGGATAGGTTTGGGCTTCGATTTTGTCTTTAATTAATTCTAAGCGGCGATATCCTTCGGCGAGTTGTTCGATGGTTTCGCGGTTGCTGGTATTACCGATAAGTAACCGCATCTCCTTTATATTGGTGAGGCGAGGGGCGATGGCGATGAAACCAGAAAGGAAGAAATAACCGACAGCAAAATGGGCGGCGTCTGAGGAGTCGAGGATACAGTTAATACTGTCTACCAGTTTTTGGTTGCGGTTGTCGATGATATCGGGAGTTGTCATTTGTCATTTGTCATTCGTCAAAGCCAGTAGTAGCGTGACTCAGCTAATTGGGTTCGTAGTGAGGGCTTTAGCCCTAATCTGGGAATTCGCCGATAATCTGATTTTACAATACAGAGAAGTTTCTCCCCAAGGGTAATAATCCGATGGTACAGACAATCTTTGCCAAAGAACTCAGCCTCTACGATTTAGAAACAGAATTTGGTTTACAGTTAACCGAGGACGCTTGTTTTACCGAATGGGTGAGTGATGTTACTGTTACCGAATCTGAAAAGCAAGCATTAAACCGCATCCGCAGCAATTATTTGAATTTAACTCGATACCGTTTTATGTCAGAAGAGGCAGTTAAAATGGTTGTGCTGTCTCCTTTACTGGATTTAGCCGGATTTTATCAGCCGCCCTTTGCGATTGCAACGGAAACCTCGATTCAAATTTCGGCTGAAGATGACGGCATTATTGTTAAAGGTAGTATTGATGTTTTAGTCGTCCAGCAACGGTTGTGGATACTGGTGATTGAATCCAAGGCGACTAAATTTGATGTGATGACGGCTTTACCTCAAGCCCTGGCTTATATGCTGAGTGATGGGAACAAAAAAGAACCCAGGTTTGGTTTATTGGTGAATGGCAGAGAATTTGTTTTTGTTAAACTTATTGGGCAAGTTCAACCCCAGTATAGTTTATCTCAGGCGTTTTCTATACTTAAACCAGAAGATGACTTATATTATGTCCTACATTTACTTAAATACATTGGTGATTTGATTCGCTAGTAGTAGGTTAGGTTGAGGAACGAAACCCAAGCCGTTAACCTTAAAGACATTGGTGGTTTGATTGGTAGGGGCTCACTGTGCTACACCGTTTTGGCAAGCGCTGTAATCAAAGTCCCCCTTTTGAAGGGGGATTTAGGGGGATCTCACCGTTTAGTTGAAACTATAGATAATCATCATATATATGATGTAAAACAGGATAATAGTCAGGTTTTTCGCCGGATTACGGTTAGTCCAGGGGAACAGTTACGAACGGCGACGGAACGCCTCAGCTTATTAGATTTAGCCGGAATTTCTGGGTTAGCCCCCTTGACACTACCAGAGTTTGTTTATTCTAGGTGAGATGTATACTATTATCTTGTCGCGATCGCGCCCTAACCTCTTGTTGAATTCAAGCCAGCCGTAGGGTGGGTTAGACGGTGCTTAATTAATCAACAAACCATTTAATGAACCCGCCGTCGTAACCCACCGAGTTATCCGGCAAATCCCTCCTCAAAAAACTTGAATGAATCTCTTGATTTATGTTCTGATTTTATGTACTATTTCATCATGGGAAAATGTGCGCTCCTATAACCCCCTTTTCAAGAACATTGGTATCCCTGACCAGAAACTCTAAATCCCAGAATTCTTCTCCTTAAACTTACCCATCAGCCGCGATCGCGAATGAGACGATGCTGAATCAAGACAACAAACCGTTGAATAAACCCATCGTCATAACTCACCAAGTTATCGGATTTATCGCCATGCCAAAAAAATCCCACGAATCTCT